>CAJACJ010000171.1 GCA_903938205.1 uncultured bacterium | reverse complement strand
CTGTTTTGTCCGATCGTGTTTTGTTTGGCTAACATGTGCCTAACAAATGTACAGAACAAATACCGAACCTGCCGATGCATCTCCAACTGTTCAGTCAAACATTTTGGAGAACCACAATGACTCAATCACACGCAACAACAATTTCAATCGCACGCCTTGCAGCATTTGGCGGGCTCGCACGCCTCTTTCAAAGCGTCGACTCCATC
This sequence comes from uncultured bacterium, assembly GCA_903938205.1. GTDB lineage: Bacteria > Planctomycetota > Phycisphaerae > Phycisphaerales > SM1A02 > SYAC01. The sequence continues at coordinate 1,965 of CAJACJ010000171.1, read as the reverse complement.
AACAGGTCTTTGGGATGGTCCAGTTCATCAAGCCGTCAAACGGCTTCACAGGCGCGCGCAACTGTGACCGAAGAACCACTGCTGCGCTTTGGTCCTGGCGGATCTTTCGTAACGGATTACCACCCATTTCGAGGCGGACTGATGGTGGTGGCGGGCCAAGCCCCTGCTGGACAAAAGTCGTTAGTTCGCGAAGTTTCCGATTGGATGGAACGCCTGCTTGGAATCCGTCGATGGCGCTGGCAGGAACGCGGCGTGACAACTTCATCGCATATCAATCACACGGTGCAAGAACCTGTTCCGGAAATCGCTCCCGCCACTTCACCTTCTATCAATTTCAATTCACCCAATTTCACATCGTCTGGCAACGCTGGTCCATCGCCTTGGCGGCATGGTCGCTGGTCTGCCCAACTCTCCCTTTCAAACACACTCGCAAGGACTTTGCAACATGTCAATGAGCCTCACACCACAACAAATTCGCATATTCCGCTTTGTGCGCGACTGCCGCAACAGCAAGGGCTTTTCCCCGACGATGCAGGAGATCGCAAACGAACTCGGCGTCAGCAAAGTCACGGTCTTCGAGCACGTCGAGGCGCTGATCGAGAAGGGTGCGCTGGTGCGCAAGCCCAACAAGGCTCGCTCTTTGGAGATTGCGACTGACGCGGAACTGCCTGACGAGCGCGCGAATGAACATGAGTTGCCTCTCATTGGCCGCATTGCCGCGGGACATCCCGTTGATAAATACGAGCAATCCGAAACTCTGCGCTTGGACACTATTTTTGGAACACGCCTTGGCCAGCGCGGAAATTTATTCGCCTTGCAAGTGGACGGCATGAGCATGCGCGACGAGGGAATTTTGGATGGCGATTATGTCATTGTTGAGCAGCGCAATGTGGCGCGCAACGGCGAGCGCGTGGTGGCGTTGCTGCCTGGCGGCGAAACAACTTTGAAAACATTTTTCAAGGAGCGCGATGGAACATTTCGCTTGCAGCCAGCAAACCCGGAGTTTGAGCCGATCATCGTGAAAGAATGCGTGATTCAGGGCGTTGTTGTGGGCGTGCTTCGGCGCTATCAGCGCAATTAAGACTTCCACTTTTTGCCCACCACAATTTTGCGTAGCGCTGTTGAATTATTTATCAAGTGAATAACAGCAAATGAATTTACAACGCTGCAACAAGCTCTTGCGTAAGTTTTTCAGCGCGTGCCAGAGATTGCTTTGCGTCACCGCTTGCCATTAATTTCACAAGCGCGCTTCCAACAATGGCCGCGTCGGCGTGGCGCACAACGGCGCGGACATGTTCGGGGGTTGAAATGCCAAACCCAATCGCAAGCGGCAAGTCAGTTTGCGCGCGGACGCGCTTCACAAATTCAGCGACTTCAGGCGCGCCAGTTTGCTCGCCAGTAATGCCAGCCCTTGAAAGCAAATAGACAAAGCCGCGGCACAGTGCGATGATTTTTGTAATGCGCTCGGGCGGAGTTAGCGGAGAAATCAACATGGACATGGACATGCCGCGCTCTTTGGCGGCGGCGAATAAAGGCGCGGCGCTATCAAGATCAAGATCGGGAATAATAATTCCATCAAAGCCGGCGTCGGCAAGCGCGTATACAAATTTCTCATTTCCAAGTCGCTGCACAATAGAAACACTCACCATGGCGACAATGCCAATCGTGAGTTTGGCGCGAATGGCGGCAACTTCCTGCAAAATGGCTGCGGGCGTGGCGCCCTGCTGCAACGCTTGGTTCATGGCTTGCGAAATAACGGGTCCGTCCGCAATGGGATCGGAAAATGGAATGCCGATTTCCACACTCGAACTGCCCGCTTTTTGCAGGCTTTGCAGCGTTTCTGCAAGAGTGTTGGGCGATGGAAAGCCCGCCACAACAAAGGGCATAAGCGCCTTGCGATGACGAGCACGAAGATCCGCGAAGATGGTGTCGATACGATTCACACTTTGGATGCTACCTTTCTCG
>CAJACJ010000170.1 GCA_903938205.1 uncultured bacterium | reverse complement strand
CACACCAACCCTGCTTATTCACCCGCGCTTTAACAAAGAAGCCGAAAAACCGCTAGAACCCGTGCCATTTCTTTTGTGGTTGCATGGCCGCACCGCGCAAAAAGAATTGGACAGCGGCCGCTATTTGCGATTGTCACGCGCAGGCATTGCCACCGTGGCGCTTGATTTGCCCGCGCATGGAGAACGCGCCGTGCCCGAAAAGCAAACTTCCCAATTCTCCTTGGAAGTGATCGAAGAGTTGCTGGGTGAAATTCCTGGTGTGCTTGACGCGCTGAAACAATTTCCAGAATTTGATCTGTCTCGCTGTGCCATTGGCGGATTTAGTTTGGGTGGCATGACCGCGCTTGCCGCACTGTGCCAACCGCACACATTTCGCTCCGCGCTCATAGAGGCCACCAGTGGCGACTGGAGCCAGATGGAATCCGCCAAGCATGATCCAGTTCGTGCGCAACGCTTGGAACCACTTCGACATTTGGATTCATGGAAACCAATTCCATTGATGGCCCTACACGCCAGCGAGGACGAAATGGTTCCAGTGGCACCACAGCGCGCGTTCATAGAAAAGATCCGTGCGCAAACTCCAGCCAACATTCCAGTTGTGTGGGAAGAATTTGCACACACGGGTGCGTTGAAGGAGCACATTGGATTTGGGCTGTTCGCCGCGCACGCCAAAACAATTGGCACGCAATTCTTGGTGGAACATTTGGCGCCAAGCAAAAGCTCGTAACTATTTCGTCGCAGCGAATTGACAGACGCGCTTCCCGTATTTCAAAAACGCATTGCAGATACACACAAATCGTGGCGTGCCCAATCTTGCTCCCATGTAATTCATAAATGAATTTGGCTATGAATTACTACGAAACAGTTTCAGCGCCCAGCATTTGCGTAGTGGCAATTCGTCGATAGACATCGCAACGACCCAACAACTCAGTGTGCGTTCCAGTGTCCACCACTCGCCCAAAATCCATAACCACAATTCGATCGGCGGCAAGAACCGTGCTTAATCGATGCGCGATGACAATCACGGTGCGACCAACTCCAAACTCCGCAATGGCGTTGTTGATCTGCTCCTCGCTTTCAGCGTCAACTTGGCTGGTGGCCTCGTCCATTAATAAAATGGCTGGGTCGCGTAGAATGGCGCGCGCAATAGCCAGCCGCTGCCGTTGACCGCCTGACAAACTCGCGCCTTGCTCACTCACTTGTCCATCAAGTCCGCCCGGAATATTGCAAATAAAATCCCAGGCATGCGCACGCTTGGCGGCCATTTCAACATCGGCTCGCGTTGCGCGGCGATAGCCAAGACGAATATTGTCGTAAATGGTTCCCTGAATCAACACAGACTCTTGCGTCACCAAACCAATTTGTCTGCGCAAACTTTTCAGTTGAATCTGATCAATGTCAATGTTGTCAATTAAAATGCGGCCGGCGGTTGGCTTGAGCAAGCGCGGCAACATGGCCAATAGCGTGGTTTTGCCGCAACCATTGGAACCCACAATGGCGATCTTTTCGCCGTGTTCCACTGAGAAAGAAACCCCAGCAAGCGCATGTTGCGTGGCGCCCGCGTAGGTGAAATCAACGCTCTCAAACTGAATGGAATGCGCGTGACGCTTCAATGGTGGCTTACTCTGCTCCACACTGTCCTCGCGCGGCATCTTCAACAAACTGCGCAAGCGCGAAGCAGGCGCCGCAGTGGCCTGGAACTCGTTGATGAATCCCGTCAACGGCTTCAAACTGCTTGCGCCAACGGCAAGCGCGCCGAGTGACATGAGAAAATTCTCAAATGCCAATTCACCGTTGAGAATATTTTTAGCCGCGATCAGCGCCAAACCCGCCACAACAAATATGGCGAGCATTTCAATAAGCGGTCCTGACAGCGCGCGTGATTTACGCACGCGCAAATTTTGGCGCAACACCTTGTGATTGAAGAACGCGAAACGGCGAATGGATTCCAACTCCGCCGTGGAGCCCTTCATGGTGCGCAATCCCTGCATTGATTCCTGCGTTGTGCGCAGAAGTGATTCTTGCGCCTCTAACGCGCCGCGCGTTCCCTTGCGAATTGATTTTCCAGTTTTGCGCAGAACAATGGCAAGCACTGGACCAACGGTGCATGAAACAAACACCAGACGCCAATCAAAATAAATCGCCGCGCCAAACGCGGCCGCGCCCTTGGTCACTTGCGAAATGGTTTTGCTGGTTAACGCTTCAAATCCGCTATTAAGCGATGAAACATCATTGTTAATTCGACTTGTGAATTCCGCGGGACCCTGCCTTGTGACAATGGAAAGCGGAAGATGAATGACGTGGCGAAAAACTTCCAGGCGTATTTTTGCCGTGGTGCGCGCGCATAAACCCATCGATACAAGCTGGTGAATAAAATTTGCGGTGGCGCCAAACACAGTCAAAGCGCACAAGCCCGCAAGAATGCAAATGACGCCGCCGTATGGATCCGCAGGCAACGCATTCACAAACCATTCGGGCACCTGAATCCATTCGCCCTTGGCGTTGAAGTTGCGCACGATTTGTTGAAGCGAAGTTCCGTCCTTCAAAATAAGTTGCAATAAAGGCCCAAGGCTTAGCAAGCCCGCGCCCATTCCGCCTGCGCTGACGAACGCGCCAATGAGCGCAATGATGGCTTCGTGTCTTGGGCGCAGCAGTCCGCGCGCGAACCACCAAAAATCTCTCATGCCACCTTTGTCATCTTTCGCAGAGTCAACCATCAAGCGCTCCCTTCAATCCTTGACAATAACCGATGCCAGTCATTCCAGAATGATGGCCAACTTTTTTCAACGCAGCCTGGATCGCTGATGGAAATACCGCCACGCAATGCGCCCGCGACGGCGGCACTCATGGCTATGCGATGATCAGCGTATGGATTCACCACTATTTCAGCATGAATTGGCTGCGAATTCGTGTCCGCATTACGGCTGGAATTCTCATTAACCACGGTATTCATATTTGTCTTTGTATCAAGCGATGCTTTGAAAGTGCCAACTGAATTCGTATTGGATTTGTTGAGCGATATTTCCTTGGCGTGCGTCAATCGTCCATCAATTCGAATCCAATCAGCGCCGCTTTCAACCGTGGCT
>CAJACJ010000169.1 GCA_903938205.1 uncultured bacterium | reverse complement strand
GTTTGAGGCAGTGTTCCCGACCGCGTTCAAACATATCGTCCCAAATCTGGTCGGCTTGTCTGGTGCAGGTTCCCGCTGCGGTCCGACATGGCTTTCCAGCAAATCAAGATTAGTTGTTGTCGCGCTTCCCAACGCTTCAACTCGCTATCCATAGATGTAAACGTAAAAAACAGGTGGTCACAGTCACGCAATACAAAAGATTTTGAAGATTGTTGCCAAAGGCCTGTTTGCGGGGCAGAAATGGGGGTTCCTTTCACTACGAAAGGCATCATTGTGTTGCCTGCTGGCAAAGATCGCCGCCACATAAGCAGGCGTAGTTCAGGGTTACTCTTACAGACGCGCTTGATTGAGTTGTCACAGTTGGACCTTTCAATCGGTATCAAAATCTTTCAGAAAAAAGGCAGTAAAAATATTCAAGGCATTTGCTCTTGAGATCATTGGCGTTGCATGACACGGTTTTTTGCAATCGTTTATCACAAGTCTGTTTATCCATTCCTTGACAGTGCAAATTGTGCGGCTAAACTTTGTTTAACACACTCGCCGTACCGCTCTCCTTCAACGGATGACGTGCATCAAGGGCGAGTTCTTTTATTTTTAAGCTTTGCGGGGTTCAGATGAGAATTCATTCTCCCTTGCCAGACTCAAATCTTGGTAGCGGTGGTTCGCATCTGCTTGCTTACGTAAAGCCCTGGCTCAGTTGGAGCGACCAACTTCTGCCTTTGATCAACCGTGGACTTGTTGTGAAAGATCGCGCCGCGGCTATGGAGTTTCTTTCCCATGTCAACTATTACCGCTTCAGTGGTTATTGCCTTGCGTTTGAAAGAACGCGCCATGAATTCATGCCGCACACAACATTTGAGCAAGTCAGAAAATCATACGACTTTGATAGAGCGTTGCGCGATCTTGTGACGGAGGCTTTAGCGATGATCGAAGTCGACGTCAGGACAACAATCTCGCACTATTTTGGCAAGCGACATGGAGCATTTGGACATATCGATCCAACAAATTTCTTTGCTTCTGCGCCACATAAGCAGGCGTAGTTCAGGGTTACTCTTGCAGACGCGCTTGATAGAGCTGTCACAGTTGGCCCTTTCAATCGTTTGAAGAAAGACCGCATGCCGCTACCTGAACGCCATTTCCTGGGTTGGACTGAAAGTGCCGCGCACAGCGTGGCGCAGTGGCTTTATCAGCGGCGTGACACGCTTGCCACCAATCAAAGCGGCGTACTTGATTTCACCAACACGCTGGTCATTGTTCCAGGCGCGGGCGCGCGGCGGCATGTGCTGGCGGCGCTGCGAAAGCTTGTTCCAGGGGCAATGATTCCACCAAGCATGGCCACGCCGGGCAAGTTCATGGTGAATGCGTTTGCAACTCCACGCGGCAGTGTTGTGGCGGGTCCGCTTGAACGATTAACCGCAATCTGCATGGCGCTTGCACAAAATGATGCGCTGCGAAAGCAGTTGTTGCCTTCGGTCAGCGGCACTTCGTTGGCGGCGCTGGCACGTCCTGCAAAGCGCTTGCTGGATGTCATCGACCGCGCCGACGACGCGCACAAAAGTGTGCAAGACATTTCTCGCTTGGACATTTTGCAGGCCAGTCCATCCATGGCGCAGTCATGGGAAAATCTTGCGCAGCTTCACACAGAAATGAAGCGCCAGTTGCAAGACATGGGCGCAATTCTGAACGTGACCATGTTGGAGCGCAGCGATGTGATTGATCTTGCTGCGACAGGATGGGCGCCCAAGTGTGGCGCGCTTGTGTTGGCTGGCTTGCCGGATTTTGCGCGCAATGTTTCGTATGCCTCAGAATGTCTTGCAAAGACGCAGTTCAACGGGCAGCCCGTGTCCGTGCACGCGCTGGTTCTTGCGCCCGCAAGTGAGGCCGCAAAGTTTGATCATCTTGGAGTGGTCATTGGTGGCGACCATGGTTTCACAAGCGGTCCCGACATTCAAGATTCCATGATTGAGGTTGCGGGTGATCCAGCCGATCAAGCGGCCGCAACTGTGGCGCGCTATTGCAAATTCACCGGCGCCGTGGACAAGGGTGACACATGCATTGTGCTTGCGGACGAGTCGCTGTTGCCAAACATTTCGCGCGCGTTTGCGCAACATGGTCGCGGCGTTCATTCCGGCGGCGGCATTCGATTTGCGCAAACAGAAGTTGGCCAATGTTTGCAACGGTTCGAGGCCGCGGCCAACAATGGACAGGCGACGCAGTTGATTGAGTTGGTCCGCGTTCCCGCAATCACGCGTGTGCTCACCGCGGACGGCGCGCATTTCACAAATCAAAATCCTATTCAAACTCTTGAAAAAATTGCGGTGGATTGCAAGGCAACTTCCATTGAACATTTGTGGAGCCAGGTCAAGGCCAAGGAGTTCACGCAAGACTTTGCGCGCGCGCTTGAAACGCAAGTGCAAGAGTGGTTCGCATGCATGTCGCCCGCGGCCAATACGCAGTTGCCACTGGGGCAGCGGTGGGGTCAGCTTGAACAATGGGTGCAGGACAAATTCGCGTCCAATGAAAACCAAATCACGGCGCGCGCATGTGCGGAGTGCGTAAAAACATTGCAGCGCGCGCAAGAAAGCATGGCGGCAGAGCAGTTGGGCAGCGCGCCGGATGCATTGTCCTTGGCGCTTCTGTTATGCGCGGACATCATCGTGCCCGATCCCAGCGACGCGCAATGCGTGGACACGGTGGGCTGGCTTGAAACGTTGTTCGAGCCGTCAGAAAAATTTGTGTTGACCGGCATGTTCGAAGGCAGCCTTCCTTCGGCGCCGCAAGTGGACGGTTGGTTCAACGAAAGCATTCGCGCGGCGGTTGGACTGCCCACGCGCGCGGCGCGCTTTGCGCGTGACGCGTATTTACTCAGCGCGCTTGCCGCGCGCGCGGCTGTTGCGCAAAGTGGTGCGGCGCATAAAAGTAATTTGCAAACTGACGAGGCGCAAATTCATAATTCGCAAAGTGACGCGACACAAAAAATTAATTCGCAAGCAATCCCCACACCAACGGGCG
>CAJACJ010000168.1 GCA_903938205.1 uncultured bacterium | reverse complement strand
CCCTCCTGGGTTAGGTTGTATCTCTCATGGTGAACCCACTTTTTATCTCATGCGTGCTGGCTACGGTCACTCTTCCTTTCTTCAATACACAAGGCAGAAATGATGTCGATGCGCCAACTTCTGTGCCTTCAAGCGCGATACAAATTAATTCACGAACGACTTCTTCTCGCAACTCAGTGATTGCTTCGCGCGCTCTGGACTACACGCTCATTCCGGAACTCATGACACTCACGACGGACGACCCCGCGCCCGCCGACATTCGCCCCGCGGGTTGCGAGCAACTTGTTCTTGCGTCAATGAAAAGCGACGAGTCGGGTTGGCAAACATTAACTTTTAAAAGCGGAATTGACTCTACTGATAGCGGCACGGGCGGTGGCGTGCTTGTGATCCGCGGCAATGAAGTTTCTGGTTTCTTGCGCGGTGACGACGGCCGTCGTTGGCGAATTCTTGCAAGCGACACTGGCGTGTCATCGCTTGATTGGATTGATGAATCACGTCTGCCGCCTTGCGCTGGTTCGCCGCAACGCATCACGCAGCAAGCGCGCGCGGTGCCCATAAATGGACTGGCCGCATGTGACACCGGTAAGCCCGTGGATGTATTAGTGCTCTACACCGCCGCTGCAAAAACCGCCGCGGGTGGCAAGGCTGCCATTGAAGGACAAATTGCCGCTGCGTTTTCCAGCGCGAACTTGGCTTATCAAAACAGCGCAATGGGCGCGCGCATTACGCCTGTCATGGTTCTTGAAACTGACTATGTCAGTGCTGATTTTGGCACTGATTTAGAGCGCCTTGCCAGTCCTGGCGATGGCCAACTTGATTGGGCACATTCGTTGCGCGATGTCACCGGTGCCGACATGGTGGCGCTGATTCGTGAAGATGGTGAATATTGCGGGATTGCTTATTTGCTGTACGACAACTCTGCGTCTGCGGCAAATGAAGTTCCTTTCAGCGTGACAGCCTGGGGTTGCTTATCCACGCAAACATTCGCGCACGAACTTGGCCACAACATGGGTTGCTGTCACGCCAATGGTGACGGTGGTGGTTGCACAACTGGTGGTCTGTATTCCTTCAGCGTGGGTTGGCGATTTTATGGTCGCGGAGGCGGACTCTATCGAACTGTCATGGCCTACTCGCCAGGCAATCGCATTGACAACTTTTCAAATCCGAATATTTTAGTTGATGGCACGCCAACTGGTGTTCCAATTGGTCAAGCCAATGAAGCGGACAACGCGTACTCAATTGGTTTGACAATCAACACCATTGCAAACGCGCGTTGCTCGCGTGGTCCCACTCCGTCAATTGATTGCGATCTCAACGGTGTCGTCGACGCGCTTGATGTTGCGTTTGGTCGCGGCAGTGATTGCGACGGAAATGGCGCGCTTGATGCGTGCTCACTCTTAAACGCCGCGCCTTGCACAATGCCCGCGGCGCTTGCGTTTTGTTCCAGTGGCTTGACGGCGGCGGTTCGACCGTCCACGCCAGTCGCCAGCGATTACTTTGGAAAAAGTGGTGCAATTGGCGCAAATACAGCCGTTGTTGGAATTCCAGGCAACGATGACCGCGCAAGCTTTGCGGGCAAGGCGCTGGTCTACGGTCGTGTTGGTGAGAATTGGATTTTGCGCGCTTCACTCACCGCCCCCGATGCTGAAAAGAATGCACAGTTTGGAACCGCGACCGAAGTTGGACCCGACATGATTGTTGTCGGCGCTCCAGGCGCGCGCGCCGCTGGTATTGCGACGGGTCGCGTGTATGTCTACTCGCTCAATGGAGCGTCATGGCAACTTGCGCAAACAATCGAGTGCCCCGAACCAACCTATGGAGATTTATTTGGTGAGCAAGTCGCGCTCAATGGCGACATGCTTGTGGTTGCTTCTCGTGGACACAAGACCACGGATTAAACTCGTCTGGCGCGTCGTTTGTCTATCGCAAAGCAGGTGTAACATTTCTGTACGAAAGCAAACTAGTCGCAT
>CAJACJ010000167.1 GCA_903938205.1 uncultured bacterium | reverse complement strand
CCGCCATGGTGTTGGCGCGCGCAAAAATCTCTATTTTGCGGGCTTATTTGGACCAAGTGAAGGACGCGACGCACGGGCAAGTCACCTTCCTTGCCTTTGTTGTGCAGACCGCAGACGGAAAACAACTTGACCCTAAGAGCGCAATCTGGAAGCAAGTGTCACACGACATCGCGCGCGCCAAGTGGATCAACTACGACATTTTGGAATTGGCCAACAGACATCCTGGGCTGGACCTGAACCGCGCCGAAGCCGTGATGGGCTTGTGCCACCTTGTGCACCAAATGTTGGTGCATCAAGATCGTCTTGCGTTTCAAAGTCAAGTCATTCTTGAAGCCGCCGAGGAGTCCATGGAGATTTCTTTGCGCATTGTGGATTTACTGGTGGCGCGATTTGATCCAAAGAAACCAATGAGTGACGCGGACTTTGAGTCCGGCGTGCAAGTGTTGAAAACATCGCTTGAGTTTTTGCGGCCGCCAGGTTGGAACACCGTGCTCATGGGAATGTTGCGCGCCGTGCAAGCCACGCTGCGCACCAATTACCACTTGCAAAATAGATTTGGATTTGCGCTGCGCCTGAAACCAGAATTGTTGCAGGACGAGTTGCGCCCCAATCTTCCATTCGGTGTGTTCTTTGTGAGCGGCCGTGGCTTCAACGGTTTCCATGTTCGCTTTAAAGAAATCGCACGCGGTGGTTTGCGCTTGGTACGTCCACGCGACGCCGCGCAACACGCGCGTGAGAATGACCGTTTGTACGACGAGGTCTACGCGCTGGCCAGCGCGCAACAGCAGAAAAACAAGGATATTCCAGAGGGCGGCGCCAAATGCGCCCTGCTGCTAGAGCCCCCTTCTGACCCAACTCGCTGCGTGAAAAGTTTTGTGGATTGCATTCTTGATCTCATCACGCCGGAGCCCGGCACCAAGAGTCAAGTGATCGACAAACTTGGCATTGAGGAATTTATTTATCTTGGACCAGACGAGAACATTACTCCTGATCACATTGAGTGGATTGTGGAGCGCGCCAAGCGACGAAAGTATTCGCTGCCAACCGCGTTCATGAGCAGCAAGCCCAACGCCGGAATTAATCACAAGGTGTACGGCGTGACCAGTGAAGGCGTAAATGTTTTCCTAGAGGTTGCGCTGCGCGCGCGCGGCATTGATCCGACCAAGCAAAAGTTCACGGTGAAAATTACCGGCGGCCCCGATGGCGATGTCGCGGGCAACATGATCAACATTCTCAAGCGCGACTACGGCGCTAACGCGCTTATCACCGGCATCGCCGATGGCAGCGGTTGCGGCGAAGATCCCGAAGGCTTAAACATGGATGAGTTGCTTCGCTTGTTCCATGAGGCCAAACCGATCGCATCCTTCAACAAGAAAAAGTTGAGCAAGCATGGACACATTGTTTCAGTGGATGAGCAAGATGGAACTCGTCTGCGCAACACGCTGCACAATCGCCTTGTCACCGACGCGTTTGTTCCTGGCGGTGGTCGTCCAAGTACCATTGACGATCGCAATTGGAGCGAATATCTGCTGCCAAATGGCAAACCTTCCAGCCCGCTGATTGTGGAGGGAGCCAATTTGTTCCTGACCGCCGAGGCGCGCAAGCATCTCAGCGAAGCTGGCACCACCATTATCAAGGACAGTTCCGCCAACAAATGCGGCGTGATTTGCTCCAGTTACGAAATCATTGCGTGCATGTTGCTCAGTGAGTCGGAGTTTGTGCGCATCAAGGCGCCGTTTGTTGAGGGTGTTCTTGGCAAGTTGCGAGAAATGGCGCGCACCGAGGCGGAACTTTTGTTACGCGAAGGCAAGCAGCACCCAGAGACATCGCTTCCAGAAATCAGCGTGCAAATTTCCAAGTGCATGAATGACGCCGCCGATGTGATCCACAACTCCATGGCAACATGGAGCGCGGCGGACCACGCGCTTTCCCGCGGACTGGTGCTTGAACATTTGCCGCAGACTTTGCTTGACACTGTTGGCGCGCGCGTGTTCAAAGATTTGCCGGCGCCGTACCTGAAGTGGATGATCGCCAAGAAATTGGCAAGCACCATGATTTACTCCGGCGGCATTCAATTCTTGCATGGAATGAGCAAGGAGCAAGCGGCCGCGAAGGCGCTTGAGTTCATGCGCAATAGCAAGAACATCAACGCGCAAGCGGAGCGGGCGAAACTGCTGAAGTGATGGGTTGAACTTTTTGCGCTGCGTGATCAGAGTTGCTAGATACCGCTATTTTTGAAGGCGCCTTGATCTCTTTTTACTTTTCAATGCCAGACGACCTTGCGCGGTCAGGCGATAGCACTGGTTATGACTTTGTGGTTTGCTTGGAATGGTCATTGCAAGAAATCCTTTGGTAATGGAATTGCGAAGAGCCGATCGAAAATTTCTCGTTCGCACTATGTATCCCACTGCTTTCAGAAGCTCGGATGTTCTAAGCGACTTTTTCTTACACGCATACAACAATTCAAATTCGAATTCACTCAGCTGTACTTGGGCCTCTTCATGGGCCTCCTCATGGGCCTCCTCATGGGCCTCCTCATGGACCCCTTCATGGACCCCTTCATGGACCCCCTCATGGACCCCTTTGCCATTGGAACCCCCTTTAAACAGCGGCCAGAACGTAGTTGTAAAAAAACCAGTGGAATCGAAAGTTGGCGCGGGACTGCCGTGTTTTTTAACCTCACTTTTAATGCGCTTGATGCCTGTCCCCGCCTTCTCAATGAAATCAATTCGATGCAGCAAATCAGCGATCAGCGGATTACGCCGCACGCTTTTACTGCCCAAATCTGCAGGCAACATTCCAGCTGCCAGTCCACCCGGATTACTGATCACAATTCGGTCGGAGAAAATCTCAACAAACACATTCGCGCCCTCGTTGAACCAATCATGATGCATGACCGCATTGGTAATTGCCTCACGCAACGCGGCCAGTGGATACTGCGGAATCTCCTCGCGCCGAAGCTTCTCAATCCTGTAGGCCATGCGCGTGTTGCGTTCAATAAATCGCAAACTTTCCTGAATGTCACTGACAACGCCGCCCGCGAAATCCTTGCGATCCAGCACATCAACTTTGTCAACGCCTTTGAACAACAAGCAAGTGACATACGCCTGGTTAAAAAAACGCCTTGGCTCACGCGCAAAGAACAAAACGCCGGCGTTGCAAAATCGAAGCTTGCCCTTCACCAACTCGGCCGCCTCAATGTTCACCAACACTTCTTTGGCACGCGTACGCCCACGAATGCCGCTCATTCCAATCCAAGCCTGATATTTCTCGCGGTCAAAGTCCTTCGGGTACTGAAAGCGCGCGCAGGGTGACAGATCAAAACGTACCGCGCCTTCACCACGGAAAAAATTACGGATCTCATCGCGCGAAAGTTTCTGCGTGACGGCGCCATTGCGCCAAAAAAAACCATCACTGCATTGCACGGGCTTCACCGCACTCTGATGCACATGAACAGCAGTGACACGCCCCACACGCTGCAATAACAACTGAACAGGTGGATCGCAATTGCGCGCAATGTCCTGAATGCGGGCGCGCAGTGCGTTGGAATCATCAATGCCCTTGACCGTTCCATTGTCACGGACGCCAAGCAAAATGATCCCGCCTTCGCTGTTGGCCAACGCCACAAGTTCACGCGCGAATGAACCAGGCAAAGATTCTTTGAACTCCAACGTGGCTCCCTCGCCTTTGCCAAGCAATAGTTCAAGCTCGCAATGATTCATTGCCGCCCTAATGATTTAATTTTTTTGAAGCGCATGCGCATGACGCATTACAACGAACTCCAGATGCGAATTTGAATATTGCCCCTGTTTTTCCTGCATATTTTTAAATGTGGTGATGGCGCATGCATGGCGCCGTCGCTGCCTAATGCAGATGGCGTCCCGTTTTGCATTGTGTTTTCAACAATGTGATGCGTCGGAAACTACAAGTTCAATTCGGGGGTCAGTGACCCCCAAATGTTTGGAAACGTCAAATAGAAGCGTCGATGGTGGGTTAATACCCGTGACCCATCCATCTTTGACGGTCTTGCGAATTTTGTATTGAACACGGCTCTAGTACAACTCAATTAGCGTTGTGTTGACCGCCGTCACCGCGCGCGCACTCGCCGCATGAATCAATCCACGCTTATGAAAGTTCCACAATTCGCTGGCCAGAATCAAACGCCACCACTATGGCATCGATTGATTTTGTAAACGCATCCACAAGCGCGGGCTTTCGGCAGTTGCCTAATCGAACCCAGACAAATTTCCCAAGATCGTTCGAGCGATTCGCAAGAAAGAGAAAGTCTTCATCTTTACTAATCACAATCCGATTTTCTGCGATAGCCCACGCCCACACAATTCGGTCATCTGCGGCGTCAAGTTTGACATCAATGACATGAATCGCGTCGT
>CAJACJ010000166.1 GCA_903938205.1 uncultured bacterium | reverse complement strand
GAAATGACCGAACGCGATCGCATGGACGGTGCGATACGACAAGCCATGTTGAAAGATAATTCCATGGGTCGACAATTGGACCTTTCGTTTTTTGATTCTGATAATCCGCGAAAAATAAAAGTGAAACTTGAGATTGACACGCAACCACCAGCTGGAACAAATACCGATTGGCGTTTCTTGGACTTCCCAGTTGATTTTGAAGTGTGCGCGCAAGATTTGTCAAGCAACTACGCGCTGAAATTGCACGCGTTGCTTTGCCGCCCATATCTGAAAGGCCGTGATTGGTTTGATTTTGCTTGGTACTGCAAACAAAAATGTGCGCCCAACTTGCCGCATCTTGCGCAGGCATTACAACAAACTGGTCCTTGGAAAGGCCAAAGCCTTCATGTGGATATTCCGTGGCTTGCCGACGCCCTGACTGCAAAAATAAGTCAAATTGACTGGCAGCTTGCTGCAAAAGATGTCGCACCCTTTCTTGCCAACATAGAGCGTGCGAGCCTATCTCTATGGAGCGAAAAATTTTTCTTAGACAAGGTCAGCAAGTTGAGCATGAAGATCGAATGATCGCCCAATGGATGAAGCACGCTTGAATTGTTCCTTAATACATAATGAATTGCGCATATATCAAGCCGCGCAAGTCGCCTTCATGAAATGTCGTTGCGGCTTTCACTTCAATGCCAACTCCGTTGGGCGGCTGAACGCTAAAATTGGCATCGGCTGGACGCTAGAATTGACAGCGGCTCAATGCGTCTGCGCTTTCCACAACTGGTAAAGTCAGTACCACCGAACAAGTAATCGCGGCCGTTGCGCAATCACTCGGTGTAGGAAAATCTGCCCCCACCATCAAATCCCCAGCTCCATCCTGCCCAAAGCGCGTCTTAATCCGACCCAAAATCCGCCTAAATGCTTAAAAATTGAAATATTTCCACGGAATTGCGGCGTGTATGTACTAAATTTATCACATGAAGACCGCCGCCAATATCGCTTTGTCTTGCGTCGCTGGGTTGCTGACCTCCGCCTGCGTTATGAACAGCAATCAAGCATCGCTGAACAATTTAAACAGCAACTCAAACACCAACCCAACCAACATCGCCCCCGCCGCGGCCATGCCACAAAAATCCAACCAAGCAACTCCACTGGTCTTTCAAGATCCGCGCCCCACAGAGTGCAAACCAACCAAACTTATTGATGGCGTTGCCCGCGGCGAATGCGTGGCCACCATCATCAACACCAACACATTTAATCCGCAAATTCAAGACGCTCCGCCAAAGTTCGAAGGCATGCGCAAGGGCGCGTATCTTCCACCGCACAAAATGGGTCGCGTGATTCCAGATGGCGAACCAAACACACTTGTGGCCCCAATCGAAATCAACGACACGCAAATTGAGCCCGGAGAATATTTCACGGGCATTGGCAATTCAGGTTGGACACCGCCAGATTGCACGCTGGCCGTTGGCCCAAACCACGTCATTGCAACGGTGAATAGTCAAATTGCCTTCTTCACCAAGAGTGGCACAAAAACTTTCCAAGTGGCTCTGGATAGCACCGGCGCGCCTGGATTCTTTGAGCCCG
>CAJACJ010000165.1 GCA_903938205.1 uncultured bacterium | reverse complement strand
GTGGTGGATGTTGGACATCCAACCATTGCGAATACAAAAACCGACGCCAAAATGAAAAGTAGAAAATTGCGACAAGTCTCCTCTGCAACTTTGCCAACTCTATTGTTTTGAAATTGAAGTTGCATGGAGCTCCTTGCTGTAAAGGTTACTGGAGAATGAAACACAGTGGAAGCAGAGCATTCATCACGGCTTCCACTGCGCAAGTTTGCGGCGCGCTTGGAACATGGCTGTAAACAAGCGCTTTTATACGCAGAAAATGTCACGTTTTAAATATGGAATAAAAATTAAAAACTGAATCAATCTGACCACAACGCCGAGATAGGCGCGCTGACAAATGTTTGGTCAAAGTGAACGGTTGCATCGCCGTCGTGAAGAATAATGCCTCGCAAAAACTTTTTTCCCGCAATGTCGCGTAGCACACGAAGTCCGCGAAAGTCATCCGCGGCGACTGACTTTGATGACTTCACTTCAATTCCAACAATTCTTCCCGCTTGATCTTCAAGAACAAAATCCACTTCATGGCCACTGGCGCTGCGAAAGTGGTGCGCGGATGGGCGGGTCTTGCTCCAACCAATTTGCTTGATCAATTCCATGGCCACAAAATTTTCCACAAGCATTCCGCGAATGCGTCCATCGGCGCGAATAGTGTCGGAATCAGCTCCAAGAAGATAAGACGCAAGTCCCGTGTCAGAAATAAATATTTTAGAGGCCTTAGTCTGACGCGACCCGCGGTTGGTCGCCCAGGCCGGAAGCGTGACCACAAGAAATGACGCTTGAAGCAAAGTGAAATACCTTTTGAGCGTTGTCTGAGGAATTGCAATTCCACGTGACAAATCAGCGAAGTTGAGCAGGCCACTGGTGCGATGTGAAATGAGTGAAAGCAACCGTGGCAACTCAAGCAAACTATCAATGTTGGCCAAATCACGGACATCGCGGCGCAAAGTTGTCTCTAGATAAGACGAATACCAAGCGCGGCGGCGCGCAACATCGGAACGGATCATTGGTTCTGGAAATCCGCCGCGAACAATGCGCTCAATGAGTGGGCGCGACTTGCCCTTGGGCGCTTGCCACTGGAGGCGTGACGCGCTAAAAATTTTATCAATAAACGATTCGACTGTGCCTTCTATTTCCCCTTGCGAAAACGGCCACAACGTGATCACTTCTATCCGCCCCGCCAGTGATTCGGACAAGCGCGGTAGAAGCATGATGTTGGCCGAACCGGTCATTAGAAATCGACCGGCGGTTCTATTGCGATCGACGGCGGCTTTGATTGCGCGAAATAACTCTGGCGCGCGCTGAACTTCATCTAGAACCATTGGACTTGTGAGTCCGCGCAGAAATCCCTCTGGGTCAGCCAACGCCGCGGAGAGTTCAGATCCTTCGTCCAGGGTTTTATATTCGCGTCGTGGACGACCATTTGCAATCGCATGAACAAGGGTTGTCTTACCAACTTGCCTGGCGCCGTGCAAAAGCACCACCGGCGTATCGGCTAAGGCGGCCTTGACCGCGGGAAGAATGTTTCGCGAAAGCATGTCCAAAGTCTACCTAAGGGATGTCTGCAAATCAACCACTTGATGGACGAATATCAGCCACTGAGTGGACGATTTGCAGAAGGCGGACAACACCCGATTATGGCTGAATACTTTCGCGTGGCGCGTTACGGACTACAAATTACGGCTTCCACTGCGCAAGTTTGCGGCGCGCTTGCAACACGCGCACATTTGGGTCCACCACAATTTGCGCGGGCGCGAACGGAGTTTTAATTTCTATGGTCACCTTGGATTGATCCGTGCCGTCCGCGCCAAGTGTGACCTTGGTGAAAATACGCGGAGCTGGTGGCGCTGTTTCTGGTTTCGCCGCGTCAACATTCACATCTGCCGCAACTTTGGAATCCGCTTTCGCAACAACAGGCTTCTTGCCTTCCACCGCAACATCAACAGTCACGGTGCCAGTACCAACATTCTCAATCACCGCCGTGGTGGTCCACATGTCGGGCTGCCCCGCCACGCCCGCAACCGGACCCGTCACCTTGGCGTCGCGCACTTTGAACTCTGGCAACACCACGCGTTCAAACCACTGCGTTGTGAACGCGTCAAACGCCGCAACATCAGTGGCGTGCGTGCGCATCACGGCGACAAAATTCTGCAGTAGCGGAAAGTCCGGACCATTCTGGTACTGCACAATAAAATCTTTCAGACCCGCAAGCATGGCGTCGCGGCCCATGTGATCCATCAACATTGCAAAAACCCAACCGCCCTTGTCATACGTCACGCTGCTGTCGCCAGGACGCGTTCCAGAAATGCGCACAAGCGGCCGCTCGCTATCGGCACTGCGTGAATTCACATACGTGTCCTCCCACTCGCGCAAAACATGTTGCGCGGCATCATCGCCGCGACACTCACGCGTCAGCAGCCACGCGCTGTAGTTGGCCATGCCCTCGCTTAAAATATTTCCGCCAAGGCCCTTGCCCGGCATAAGCATGTTGCCCCACCATTGATGTCCGGTTTCATGCGCGGTGACAAAGAACACGACGTCCACGTCTTCACCACGACCGGGCCGCGAAAGAAAACCAATCGACTCGCTGAATGTGATATTGCCTGGGAAACCCTGCGCATAACTGGCAAGGCCAGGAAATTCCGTCAGACGCAATTCCTTGCGGGGAAACGGCGCAAACCACTCGGAATAAAAGTGGCGGCATTTCTCCAGCGTGTCCTTCATGGTCTCCACATTCCATTCATGTTGCGAGTTGAACCACACCGCAACGCCCTCGCCCTTCTTCACATCAAGCGGGCCGCCGCAAATATTGAAAAAGCGAACGGGGTGTTCCGTCTTCCACGTCACGGTCTTTCGGTCGCCATTAATTTTTTCATCGATGGCTTCGCCGCACGCGTTCAACTGCCAATTCGCTGGACCCGTGACGCGCATCACCACGTTGCTGCCCCATGCGGAACCAAACGCCGGATCTTTCATGCGCTTCCACGCGTCGGGCTCGGGCTCCTTAGGATCGGTGGCGTTGCGCTCATCAACACCAACACCTTCAACGTAACCAACATTGGGCAACATGCTTGGAGAAAAACTTGTCAACACAACACCGCTGGGCAACACAAACTCCCTTGTGCCGCCGCCGTTGCGCGTCCAACCATTTGGAAAAATTCCGTCCCATGTAAAACCAATTTTCACCGTATCGCCCTTGGCTAGCGGCTTGGCGGGAGTGAAGACCCACAAGCCCGCGCGATTTTCCACGTATGGCGCCACGGGATCCGCGTTCTTTTCTTGCGGCTCAATGGGCGCGTCGTTCAGCGTCCACTTTAGATTTTCAAAGTGCGCGCCAGGCGTAAGCGGAATTTGCTCCATGGGCGTGTCGCGTTGATTTGAAAGCACGTAGCTGCCCTTTACTTCAAGGCGACGCGTGTCGGGAAAAATTACAACGTCCGCGTCGACCGAATCAATCTTGGGAACTGGCGCGTCACGGAAAGTCATTTCGTTGCGCTTCCAGTAGTCGCGCGCCTTGCGCTCCATGACCGCGCCTTCAAAGCCCGCGCGACTTTGCATGAACACCCAACCACCGATCACCAACCACGCGATGACGAGCGGCGACACGCGCAAAAGTATTTTGCCAATGCGCGCTGGTTGAAACGCATCAATCACCCGCTGCAAGTCACGCGTGCGCCGCGGATGAAACGCGATTGCGCCAAGCGCGAGCAGCGCCGCGGTGTAAAGCACAAACACGCGGTTAGCAATAATGGATGGCCGCAGAAATTCAAGTCGATCAAGATCGCTCCACACCAACGTGCGCCACATGTTCCAATTGGTGGCCCAATTTAAATAGCCGCGCGTTTGCAACCAACCCGTCAGCACCAGCGCGCCAAGACCAACGGCGTATGTGGCGTATCGATTGCGCACAATGCCGTGTGCCAACGCAATGAACGCGCACCAGAAAATAAGCGTTGGAAGC
>CAJACJ010000164.1 GCA_903938205.1 uncultured bacterium | reverse complement strand
GTTTCAACATAAATTGTGGCCACTTTGCAACCCGCCACGGCTTCGGCATAGGCGGCGTCTGGGGTCTCACCAAAATCTCCATCGGGCGAAATTTCACTTGTATTTGCGCTGCAACTGAATGGTTTCCAATCAATGATGCCCTGAGGAAGTTCCGACATGCTTGTGACAACAATGGGTCCGCGGTTGTTGACTTCGCCGTCGCTCATGATGTAGGTCATGCCGTTGGAGGCGATGAAAATTCCAATATTGGCGGTGCTTGAAAAACTAATGAATGCTTTCGAGCCCTCGTCGCCAAGTATGCTTCCAGAAAATTGCACGGCATCACCAAGACCGAATGTTGATTGAGCAATGGGTTGATTATTCAGGCCGGGATATGAACACACGGCATGCGCATCCGCCAGTTTGACTTCCATGTGCTCAAGTTCAAGATCGATGACTTGTCCTTGCCCGATGGGAAATCCAAGCATGTTGAATTGACCACGCTTTGGAAGTTGCTCAAGCAATGCGGGATCGAGTGCGACCTCTAGAACGCCTTCAATATTTTTCTTGGCGAGTACGCCTTGGCCCATGTTCAATCCGGAGTTCGCCGAGGGTTGAATGGGTGATGTGAAATCAGATGCCGCTGCGCGACTGGTGGGTAAACAAAACGCACAGACAATCAGGGCAGTCAATTGCAAAGTGTGTGTGAATCGCTGGAATTTATTTTGAATTGTGTTCATAGTTGAGTCTTTAAAAAAGAGTGATCAATGAGAAGTTCATGCGTTATTTCATTGTGGCGCAAATACCCGTCTATGCAACGAAAATTCTTGAAATGAACCTATTTTGTTGTGAAAAATAGACGGGTTACACATGCGCGGACCTTGATCTCGCATTTATTTTCCGCATTGACCTGATTTATTGGTGGCAACAACAGGCGCGGAGCGAAATGTCGGTGGCTGTGATTACAAAGTCTTTGCGTTTGAAGAGGGTTGAGCATTGGTTGTGCTAGAAAAGGTAAAACTTTTCCCAGTGAAATCAACATGCACGGTGTCACCATCTTTGAAAGAACCTTCTAAAATTTTCCCAGCGATTCCATTTTCAAGTCGCTGTTGAATGACGCGCTTCAATGGTCGCGCGCCAAATGATGGGTCGTACCCCTCATCGGCTAACGCTTCAACAGCTTTGGCGCTCAGGGCAAGATCTAAGCCGCGCGACTTCAGGCGCTTCTGCAAATACTTGATTTGAATTTGCACCACGCCTGCAAGTTGCTTCTTGGACAGTTGATGAAAGACAACGGTCTCATCAATGCGGTTGAGAAGTTCAGGGCGCAAATGCTTTTTCAATTCTCCGCGCACATGGGCTTCAATAATTGAATCAGGCTGGCCTTTCTCGGTCATTTCCAAAATGGCTTGCGCGCCAATGTTGCTGGTCATGACAATGATGGTGTTGGTGAAATCAACGGTGCGACCTTGTCCGTCGGTCAGGCGGCCATCATCAAGCACTTGCAACAAGACATTGCTGACATCGGGGTGCGCCTTTTCCATTTCGTCAAACAGAATTACGGCGTACGGACGACGACGAACCGCTTCAGTCAGGCGGCCGCCTTCTTCGTAGCCCACATATCCCGGAGGCGCGCCAATGAGACGCGCAACAGAGTGTTGCTCCATGAACTCGCTCATGTCAATGCGGACCATGGCGTCCTCGGTGTCGAACAAAAATTCCGCCAGCGCTTTGCACAACTCGGTTTTGCCAACGCCAGTTGGACCAAGGAAAAGAAAACTTCCAATGGGTCTATGCGCCTCGCCTAAACCGGCGCGACTTCTGCGCAC
>CAJACJ010000163.1 GCA_903938205.1 uncultured bacterium | reverse complement strand
CGTAGCGATGACATATTTCGCAAACTGAATTGTTTGAATTCAATTCAGTAACGCGTTGCAAGTGACATCACGGCGCGGTTGTCATCCAAGAATTTGTATCCGCACCAACGCGCTTACCTTCATCGGACAAATTGCGCATGTTGGCTTGATCAAAGAACGCATCGTTGAGTGGTTTCCAGTTTGGTGGAATCGCCACCCAGCGCACTTCCACATCCCCGTCGCCAAGCGCCTTGGTGAGTTTGGCTTTTGCATATAAATATCGCAGCGAAGTGATCTCCGACGAACGTACGCTTATAAATAAACTGCGCGCCATCAATGTGGGCCAAAGGGGCTGCACAATTTCGGCGGTTGGATGGACGTATTCATTAATAATAACCCAGTAGCGTGTCTTTGGAATGGGTGCGGTTGGATGTTCACGTTTCCAAACCGCGCCAAATGAATCTCGCGCGTCTTGGTCGCCGCCATCAAAGAAACTGCTGACAACATTGCCGTCGACGTAGAGTGATCCTTGAATTTCACGTGGGGCAAACGCGCCTGGAACAGCACCCGATGCAAGCAAGATTTGCGATAGCTCATTTGGGTCATTGGATACAACGGCTTTGCGAGCCGCGGCCACAAAGTCGAATGCAACTCCATTTCCAGTGTCAATGTTGGTTGTTTGAATTAATAATAAGTGGTTGTCGGAGCCGGCTTGTTCTATGCGCTTGGCAAATTCCATATGCATTTGCGAACGCAAATCTCGTTCAAGGCCAGGCACCGTGGCGAGACTTGCATTTTCTGGCAAGAAGAAAAATGTTCCGCGCGGAGTCACCCAATCAGATTTTGGATTGCGAAAAAGATCATCGACTGTTGCTAAATCCGCGTTGGTTCCAAGGAACGCGAAGGGCGCAATGAACGCGCCAGTGCTTACGCCGGAAACGCCTTGAAACTTTGGCATTGCGCCCACGCCTGGCGCAACGGTGGACCACCCCAACAGAAAGCCCGTTCCAAAAGCACCCCTGTCGCCACCGCCAGAGAGCAATAGAAAATCCATCGTGCACTGTGGATCGATTTGTTGACGCGCGTACATGGTCTCAACTAATCGTTTTATATCGTAAATGTTGTCTTGGTCCGACTGCTTCGTTTCGTCAGCGGACTTGGCCGCCAATTCACTGACCAATTTGAGCTGGCGTGGCGGCATACGCCCACTTGTGACGAACTTGCGAATACCAAAGTACGCGGCCGCAACCAACACAATGACGGCACAGCCGCCGCTTATAAATGAGAGAATGGCGCAACCCCACGGGCGTGAGGTCTTGGAGGACATTTCAGTTTGTGGCAATGTTGAAGATTTGGAATCGGTATTCATTCAATGGAATTTTTGTTCAAGTTCAATGTTCGCGCCTATTTTTTGGCAACGCAGGCTATTCAGCTTAAGGTACGGGCAAGACCAACTTGCACACTCGCCTTGGCGGGGGTTGCTTGGACAATGCAATCAATAGCTGCAAATAGTTTTTCTACATAAAAAAGCAGCGAGATGCCGGCGAACCGACATCCCGCTACTTCATGCAAATCGTGCTCTTCTCACGATTAGGCGCGACGTCGGCGGGAGCCGACTAAGCCAGAAACGCCAAGCAACGCAATCGCGCCTGGGGTTGGAATTTGGCTGAATTCTTGGCGCACAAAGGAGCAGCTTGAAATTCCATCTGGTAGTGCGGCAAGGAACTTCAGATCCTTGTTCACTTCAAAGGCGCGGTATCCCTGTGTGAATTCGATGTGATCAACCAATTTTGTAGTGTCGTTGTTGTACACAAACATGTTTCCAAGAAGCGTGTTGGTGTCTAAGTCAATAATTGTTTCATCAACTCGTGCATATGAACCTAGACCTTCTGCATCACCGTTGAAAAGCAATTGCGCATCATGAAGCCGAATGCCTTGTTCATAAAAGCTTTGCTGCACAGCCACGGTGTATTGCAGGTTGGCTTCATGTATTTGGCCATCGCCAGGGTCTGCATCGCCAAATCCACCGGTCAGGTCAAAGCCAACATTGCGCAAGCCGTATTGATTGGTTGCTTCCGAAATGAATCCGATGAGACTGATATTTGCGCTTGGAAAAAATGCCGAGGTGTAAGACTCAAAGTTAAAAACTTTGTCGCCGATTTCAACCCGACGGTCTTGCATGGACATCAGAGTTGCCAGATTGATCACTTGGCCATTACCAAGAACAATGGTGGCTTGGGCAGTTGTGGTGAAAATAGACGCGGCAATTGGTGCTACAAGCAAAGTGAGGGGTAGGGAAATTTTCATTTCAT
>CAJACJ010000162.1 GCA_903938205.1 uncultured bacterium | reverse complement strand
TGGCGTGAGTTCGTGCGCCACAATAATTGTGGGTTCACTCAACCGCTCAAGTCGGTCTTCTTCCTCACCCATGAGCAAACCTAAAACGCGCCGCTGCAAATCAAGAATGTCGTCGGCCTTGGCGGCGAAGATTTCATTGCCCATGGAGCGAAATTGCCGCGACAGTTTTTGAAATTGATCCGTGACCGCGGCTTCAACATTGGCGTGCGCCACGCGAATGGAATTTTCAATCGGGTCAATCAGCGATCGATCTTTCAGCATGCCTTCATGGAAGGCGAAAATCTTCGCGGCGTCCGCGCCAAGCTCGCGCTCGGTGTGTTGGCGAAGTTGAGCCAATCCGCGTAACGCATGCTCAAGCGTCTTATGCAGGCGATCAATTTCCCCGATGATTTCTTTTTCTAAAATGATGCGACGCGGAACGTGGGTTTCCGCTTCACCTAGAAGCAGAACTTTTCCCCACACGATGCCGGGACTAGCGGCGATGCCTTTGATTCGTTCCATGCGGTGCTTGGCGGGGCGTTCGGCGTGATGGCCTGGAGAATGCCAGACAGATCAAGCGGATCGGTGCCTGTGTTAAGGTAGCGAATTCTTGCAAAGGGCAAGTTGCCTTGACCGCAAGTATGGGGTAGACTGTCCATGTATCCGGATAAACGGATGAATGCGGAAGTCCGCACTCTTCGTTGATCTTTCAACACTTTTTGGAGCCTGCCCGTGCCTGCCACAGCGATAAACTCAGTAACGAAACCGTCCGTAAACACAACCACCTTCATGGACACCGGACTTTCGCTCAACAGCACTGTCCCATTTCAAGTGAAGGACCTGAGCGAAGCCACCGTAAAGTTTGGCCGCAAGGAAATTGAACTCGCCGAGCACGAAATGCCAGGCTTGATGGCGACACGCGAACAATACAAGGGCAAGTTTCCGCTTAAGGGCGCGCGCATCACCGGCAGTTTGCACATGACCATTCAGACCGCGGTCTTGATTGAGACCTTGGTTGAACTTGGCGCTCAAGTGCGCTGGGCAAGTTGCAATATTTTCTCCACGCAAGATCACGCCGCCGCCGCGGTTGCGGTTGGTCCAAACGGAACAGTCGCAAATCCAAAGGGCATTCCGGTGTTCGCATGGAAGGGTGAAACGCTTCCAGAATATTGGTGGTGCACATGGCGCGCGCTTGATTGGGGCAACGGCACTGGTCCAAACATGATTTTGGATGACGGTGGCGACGCGACCATGTTGGTGCACAAGGGTCTTGAGTTCAACAACGCGGGCAAAGTGCCATCGCCAGACACGACCGACAACGAGGAGTTTAAAGTTGTGTTGCAACTTTTAACTGACATGCAAAAAACCAACGCCGGCTATTGGAAGCCAGTGGCCAAAGACATTATTGGCGTAAGCGAAGAAACCACCACCGGCGTGCATCGCTTGTATGAAATGCAAAAAACCGGCGAACTTTTGTTCCCAGCCATCGACGTGAATAGTTCCGTGACCAAGAGCAAGTTTGACAATCTGTATGGTTGCCGCCACTCATTGGTGGACGGAATCATGCGCGCCACCGACGTGATGTTGAGCGGAAAAACAGCCGTTGTGTGCGGTTATGGCGATGTGGGCAAGGGTTGCGCGCAAAGTTTGCGTGGCCAGGGTTGCCGAGTGAAGATCACGGAAATCGATCCAATCTGCGCGCTTCAAGCGTGCATGGAAGGCTACGAAGTGGTCACGCTTGAAGAAGTTCTTGGTACCGCGGATTTGTTCGTGACTGCGACCGGCAACAAGGACATCATCACAAGCGAGCAAATGTTGCGCATGAAGGACAAGGCCATCGTTGGAAACATTGGTCACTTTGACAATGAGATTGACATGGCCGGCTTGAAGAAGATCAAGGGCGCCACGCAAGTCAACATCAAGCCACAAGTGGATGAATGGAAACTTCCAAATGGTCGTTCCATCATCATGCTTGCGGAAGGTCGCTTGCTGAATCTTGGTTGCGGCACTGGCCATCCAAGCTTTGTCATGAGCACCAGTTTCACCAATCAAGTGATGGCGCAAGTGGAGTTGTTCCAGAATCACAAGAACTATGAGAAGAAGGTGTACTCACTTTCCAAGACGCTTGATGAGAAGGTGGCGCGTTTGCATCTTGGCAAGTTGGGCGCAAAGTTGACCGAGCTTCGCAAGGATCAGGCGGATTACATTTGCGTGCCGGTGAATGGCCCTTACAAGCCAGAGAACTATCGCTATTGATTCGCTTTGTTGATTGAAGGACTGCAAAGTTCTTCGTAGATGAAATGACAAAGGCCCGCGGATTCGTCCGCGGGTCTTTTTATGCGCATGCCACGTTGCCATTGGTCAGGGAAGAAAATTGTGGACGCACGGAAATTTAAATTGAAATCGCCTACCCTATTTACCGATGCGAACTGGAACATTTCATCAAACATTTGGAGCGCAAACTCCCATGGAAAGCGCCGCCAGCGAAATGCTGGCGCGGATCGCTTTGGTGAAGCCAGTGATTTGCGCCAATACATTTGTGCGTATGGAAGTGGCCATTGAGTGCCGCGGCGCACAGTGTGATTTTCTAAATTGGCTTCGCTCCGCGCCTTCGGGTGAGCGCCGTTACTTCCGCGATCGAAGCGCCAAGTTTGAGATTGCCGGTGTTGGCAAGTGTCTTGCGTCAAAATTTGGCGAGCATGAAAAATTTGATCAGCATGTTGGCGACTCGGACATCGCAAGTCAGTCGGTATGGTTTGTAGCGCTTCCATTTGATGCCAACTGCGCGCTTGACAGCGCATGGAGTCCATATCGAAACATTGGGTGCGTGCTTCCAGAAATAGAATTGCGCCGGGATGGTCAAACGCACACGCTTGCGGTGAATGTGTCTGTGGATACTTCGTTTGACGCATTGAAGCAACGCTTGCAAGCGCTTGCGGAGCCTTTGAAAAAATGCGCGATTGAGCCAGCGCTTGTGCGCGAGGTGGACGACTTGGGCGAAACCAAATGGACACAAGTTGTGCAAAGCGGATTGCAGCGAATACGCAGCGGTTCGTTGCGCAAAATTGTGCTTGCGCGGGCGCGCACCTACGCCGCAAGCAGTCCGCTTGATCCTGTCGCGGTGTTGGCGCGACTTTGCGCATTTGAATCAAGTGGTTTTCGATTTCTAATTGAAGCTGGTCAGGGCAAAGCTTTTCTTGGCGTCACGCCTGAACGATTGCTTTCCCGCACTGGGCGCTTGGTGCGCAGCGAGGCGATCGCTGGCACGCGCCCGCGCGGCGTGGATGAAGTTGCGGATCGATTGCTTGGTGAATCACTTCTTGCAAGTGAAAAAGATCGCCGTGAACATGAATTTGTTGTGGAGCGCCTGCGCGAGGTGCTTTCAGGGCTTTCGGTTTCATTGCGTGTTGATGCTGAACCAAGAATTTTACGCCAAGCGTATGTGCAACATCTTGCCACTCGCATGCAAGCAGAAATTCGCGCGGACTTTTCAGATTGCGACCTTGTTGCTTTGTTGCATCCAACACCAGCGGTCGCTGGAGCGCCAGTGGATTGCGCAATCAAATGTCTACGCGAGCTAGAAACTATTGGACGCGGCTTGTATTCAGGACCAGTGGGCATTGTTTCGCGGGACAAAGCTGAAATTGCCGTCGCCATTCGTTCGGCTCGCATTGATGGAGCCACGCTCAAGGCTTATGCTGGCGCGGGCATTGTTGAAGGCTCCATTGCCGCGGATGAGTGGCGCGAAACAGTTCACAAACTGCTCGCCTTTGAACGTCTGGCCACGTAACGCATTGTGCGAGTGGCCGAAGCGACCTGATATCTTGCGACTCTGCAAATGCATAACGCGCCCAACATCAATCTTGCTTGGACCATGTTGGCCGTGGAGGAATGTTTTCGTCTTGGCGTGCGACACGCGGTGATTTGTCCCGGGTCCCGCAGCGCGCCGCTTGCCATTGCGTTTGCTCGCCATGGAAAAATTCAAACGCATGTTGCGCATGATGAGCGCGCCGGCGCATTCATGGCGCTTGGCGTGGCCAAGTCTTCTGGGTTGCCCGCAGTGCTTGTCATGACAAGCGGAACGGCGGTTGCCAACGCGTTGCCCGCGGTTGTTGAAGCGCGCATGTCGCGCACGCCGTTGCTTGTGTTCTCTGGTGATCGGCCTGCAGAATTGAGAGATTGCGGCGCGAATCAAGCCATTTCGCAAGCCGCGCTTCTTGCGGGCGCGACCAGATGGTGCTGTGATCTTCCGTGTCCAACTGATCAGATTACGGCTGAATATATTTTGTCCACCGTTGACGAAGCGTTCGCGCGCGCGTGCGGTAATGCTGGCGCGCAGGCCGGCGCGGTGCATTTGAATTGGCAGTTTCGCGAACCGCTGGCGCCAGAAATTGCGCCGTGGCATTTGGATTGGTTGAAATCCATTGCGCGCTGGACAAAAGATAAATCACGCGCGCCGTGGCGGACTACACGCCCCGCGGTTGAGTCAAGCGTGGCGCTGACAGATGCGCTTGTGATCGCGGGTCGTTGCAGTCCCATCACGCGAGAATCGCTTTTCAAGTGGCGCGGCACCATGCTTGCCGATGTGACCAGTGGGCTTGCAACCAACGCAACCGCTGGCGCCGATCTTGTTCTGCGCGCCGCGCATGATGGCCAAGGTAACGCGGCGCTTCGCGAGGCGTTGCGTGTGCAAACGGTGGTGGTGGTTGGCGACGCGGTTGTATCCAAGCGGTTGAACGCGTGGATCAATCAACACGATGCGGTGACGTTGTTTGGCGCGGGTGATCCGCGCGTTGATCCGTCGCATCGCGCGTCAAGTTCATATTGCGCGCCGGTTGTTTTTGAAGCGGGGGCGCGGCTTCGGCCACACGTTGGTTGGAAGCGCGCGCTTTCGTGCGCAACGCGTGCCGCGAGCAAGGCCGTGCAACAAGAGCGTGCGTTGGTTGAACCCACCGCAATCGCCGACGCCACCGCGGCGTGCGGCGAGTTGGATCACGGAACTCTTTTTTATGGATCGAGCATGCCAATTCGCGACGCTGATTTTCTTGCGCTGCATCCTCCGGCGGGTTGGCAAGCGGGATCCAATCGCGGCGCCAGCGGAATTGACGGACTTTTTGCTACTACGGTTGGCCACGCGCTTGCGTCGGGGCAGCCGGTCGTCGCGTTTGTGGGCGATGTCAGCGCTCTGCATGATTTGAACAGTCTTCAACTTGCATCGCACGTGAACACGCCGCTTGTGTTGATAGTGCTGAACAATGATGGCGGCGGAATTTTTCGATATCTCTCTGTGGCGAAACATGCGGACGTGTTCAAAACGTTTTTCACCACGCCGCATGGGCGCGAATTCACGCCAATCGCCAAGGCATTTGGACTTGCGCATGAAAGTCCATCCACACGCGCGGCATTTTCCAAATGTGTTTCCAAGGCGCTTGGTCGCAAGGGCGCCACATTGATCGAAGTCCGCTGCGACGCGCAGGCAAGCGAAGCGGCGCGCGCGCGAATTGCGAATGCGTCCACCGCGGCGCTGGCCAAAGAGTTTCGCTGATGCCGCGAGCGATTCTTGTGCACGGTTTTCTTGGTTCGCCAGAGGATTGGTTCGATGTGCGCGCTCAACTGAATCCCGCGATCAATTGTGAATGCGTTTCGCTGAGAGATCTTGGGTGCGCGTCGATCGCTTCGGCGGCGGACGCTTTGGCAATTCAGCTTTCAAAAAATCCTTGCGATGTGTTGGTTGGATATTCCATGGGTGGACGCATCGCGCTTGAACTGGCATCCAAACAACCTGAACTTGCTCCGCGACTGGTTTTATTTTCAACCAGCATGGGTTTACATGATGCGAATGAGCGCAAGGCGCGCGCCGAACAAGATGACACGCGCGCGGTGGATTTGCGTGAGCATGGCATGCTTGAATTCACGCGAAGTTGGTATGAATTGCCCATGTTCGCGCAGTTTCGCGCGCATGCTTCATTTGCGCGCACTCGCGCGCGCCGCTTGATTGGCGACGCGAAATTTTGGGCTGGGTGTGTTGCTGGTTGTTCTCCAGGACGCACTGAATGCCGCGAGAATGATCTTGCTCGCTTGGCGTCGCGCACTATTCTGGCAGTTGGTGATCGAGACGACTATTATGTTGCTTTCGCGTTGCGCGCGGCGCGCCTTGCGCCCACTTTGACAGTTGAAATGATCGCAGGTGCGGGGCATGTTCTTCCCCTTGAAGCGCCTTCAGCTTGCGCTGACATTATTGAAAGAGCATTGAAGAGTTCCACATGACCACACATAAACATATTTCGACTCCAAAACCATCAACCGAGACCTCCGAAAAAATCCGTCCCGCATGTGACTGGCAAGTAACTACCTCAGCGAGTGGGTTTACAGAAGTGAAGTACCACAAGTTTGGTGGAATAGCCAAGATCACAATCAATCGTCCGCAAGCGCGCAACTCATTTACGCCCCGTACGGTTGAAGAAATGCGCGCGGCCTTGCTTGACGCCAAAAACGATCGCGACATTGGCGTTGTCATTCTGACGGGCGAAGGCGAGCGCGCCTTTTGTTCTGGCGGAGATCAACGTGTGCGCGGCCACGCTGGATATAAATCGGACTCGGGCAGCGAGGTGTTAAATGTGCTTGAGTTTCAACGCGAGATTCGCAATTGCTACAAGCCGGTCATCGCCATGGTGGCGGGGTGGGCGATTGGCGGCGGCCACGTGTTGCACATGATGTGCGACCTCACAATTGCCGCGGAAAACGCAAGGTTTGGCCAAGTCGGGCCACGTATGGGCAGTTTTGATGGGGGCTTTGGCGCCAGCTACATGGCTCGCATCATTGGGCAAAAGCGCGCGCGCGAAATGTGGATGT
>CAJACJ010000161.1 GCA_903938205.1 uncultured bacterium | reverse complement strand
TTTCCACATGCGGAGCGTGCGGCCAAGGAAACTATTGCGCTTCCAATTTTTGGAGAACTCACGGCGGCGCAACGATCCCATGTCGCTCAAGCGCTTGTTGAAATTGTGCGAAAGCTCAGTTGAACAATTACGGCAGAAGTGACGCGATGTCACGCACGCCCACGCATTCAGGTGATGTGATTGGTTCGCCAAATTCGCAATTGATTCGGCTGCCATAAAATCGACCCATGGATTCCACCCAATTTGGAATGGAATGATTTTTGGGATTGGCTTGAAACTGGCTTTTGTATGCGGCAATGGAGCGCATTTTTTTCTGTTCAAATCCTGCGCAATTCACTATGAAATCTGGTTGGGGGACATGTTTCAGGTGCGTACAAAAATAGTGGAAGAGTCGGCGCGGGTGGTGTGGCTCGCCCGCAATTGCGCACTTGGTCAACTTGGCGTCAAAGCGCGCGTCAACGCAAATTTTGGTCAACGCCAAATGATCTGGGTGCGTGTCGAGTGGGTGAGGCACAAACATAATGTCGATTGAATTCAACCGTAGTTGAGCGGCAAGCGCGTGGCGCGAAGCAAGATCATGCGTGATGGCGCGATTGGTCCAGCCAAGATTTATTCGTTCAACGCCAAGAATGGTGGCTGCCTCCGCGGCTTCTTGCGCGCGCGTTGCGACATCGCCAAATGGAGTGGGCTCACCATTGGTGGCGTCGATAATAAGTACGCGATGGCCTTGCGAAGCCAGTAGTGCCATGGTTGCGCCAAGACCAAGTTCGGCATCATCTGGATGCGCCGCAATAACCGCTATATTCATGGTGTTTTACTCCAATTCGTCAATGGACTTTGTTCGCAATGAATGTATTTCATGTTACGGAGTTGACGGTGGAAGCAGGCCATCTGGAAGATGGTCTTGCAGTGATGGCGGAAGTTCCGCAACCCATTCATTGCGCGCATTGAAAAACTCGCCAGCAACTTTTGGATTGGTCTTGAGCAGTGTTCGCCGCTCTTGCTCCAAGCGAAGCAACACGGCGATGTCTTGGACGCGTTTGTCGCTTTGCATGGCGCATAGATCGCGCGTGACTGCAGGAGTTTCCGAAGAAGGTTTTTCTGATTGACAAAGACGTAGCCCACACGCCAAAGAAGCCGCGGCATCTTTACGCAGAGGCGCAAGAAATGGCTTCATAGCTTTCAAGTTGTCTGTCGCCAGCGCGCCGTCGCCGTCGCTGACACACAAACGCAACGCATCACGCGAGGTCGCCCAATCCAAACGTGCGCCGGGCCACTCAACTGGCGCGGCATCAAGCGTGTCAAGCGCACGTTTGGCAGCGGCCCAGCGAACAAAATCTTCAATGTTTTCAAGCGCTTTTGCGGGAGTATTGGCGGCCCAGGCATCGAGCCATCTTTGGTGAATCACGGCAACTTCGGCTTGCACGGCGGCCGACATGTTGGCCGTATTTTCAGCTGTGAGCAGAATATCCAGTTGGCGATCCATGGATTGAAGTCGCTCACGAAAGAGATCGGAAAAACTTTGATCATCAAGCCCCGCCGAAAGAGTTTGCATGACCGCGATCAGTTGCTTGGTTTGTTTGCTTTGCTTGGCTTGCGTGTTGTTCAGCGCGGCGCTTAAGCGCTCAAGCATGTTTATGTCCTGCACCAATTGTTCCTGAGCTACAAAGAGTGTTGCAAGCGAGGGATCATTGGCGTCAAAACCATTCTTGGTGAGGGTTTCAATACGCGCGAGTCCCAGTTGCTCGGAGGCATTCGCATGGCGCTTGAGCGAGCGCGCAAAATTTCTCAGCGGCAAAGCGATCGTGTCAACGTTGATCTGCCGCGCCTGCGTCATGCAATTAATAATTTTCGCAACTCGATTGAGATTGCGCGCCGCATCCGCGGGATCTTTTTTGGCGTTCAATACACGCAGAGCCTCTGGAATGCGATCAGATTTAGAGACACTCGTCGCGCTAGCCACGGCGCGGTATTGATTCAATGCCTCTATGCATTGACCCATGGCGCCAATCTTGGCGCATTGCACGATAGATTCCGCGCGTGTCGCGGGATCATTCAGTCCTTTGACGGCGGCGTTCACTTGTTCGGCGATTTTTTTACGGGCGGCTGGATTTTCAAATGCTGCTTTATTCAGGGCGCACAGCGCGAACGCCGCTTGATTGGCCGCATCCACCACGGCGGCGGTGGATTGCTGAAGGTCCGGCGCGGTGCTGGCCGCCGTTGACACGGGCAGAATTCTTTTCAGCAATTCATTTCCCTCTTCGCATGCGCAAGGTTGCGGCGCCACGGCGGGCATCTCCGCGATTCCAGCGAGTAGCCGTGCAAAATCCGGCATTGGATCCGCCTGGGGATCAGGGCGAGCATTCCACTCCGCCGCGAACAATTCCGCCGCGGGAGTATTCAAGTGCGGGTCCATGTCCTTGCGGATGGCCACCATGACCAACGCGATCGCAGCGGGGGATGAATCCGAAAGCGCCGACGCACCATGCACGCGCAAAATCACCGCGGCCATTCGCCGCCACGCCGCTTGCGCGGAGGGACTTTTTGCGGCGGCATCCAACTTGTCTGCTTCGCGCATAAGCGCGTCCGCAAGCACGGTCACGGACGAAGGATTTGGCCACGCTGGATTTGGCGGGGCGTCCAGATGCAATATTTGCGCGGCGACATGTGGCGCGCTGACGCAATTGATCCACAACACGCATACCAACAACGCAATTCGCGCCATGCGGTTTTGCGTGCACACATCACGCGTTGACAAACACCGCGATTTATAAACATGTAAGAGTTGACTAATCACATTGGTT
>CAJACJ010000160.1 GCA_903938205.1 uncultured bacterium | reverse complement strand
CGCTGGATTTGTGGCGGCGCGCGCAATGCGCGATCAAGCATCGCCATTTGGCGTGGGATGTGTCTCTGGATTTGTAAACTTGTTGGTGGTGGGTGCCTTGGTTGGCGGCGGTAGCAATGACGTGTCCATGATTATTCAAGGCGCGGTTTGGAGCGTTGGCATGTTTGTTGGTAGCGGCGTCTTGGCCATGTTTGGGGCGTGGCTTGCCCCGCGAATTTTTATAAACAGTGGTGCCGCAACAACTGCGCAATGGTCGTGGCCCGCGCCCGCGGCGTTGTTCGCCATGGTGGCCGCGGCAACAATTTTCTTATTGCTCATTACCGGCGGACTTGTCACGGGCCTTGAAGCCGGACTTACTGTTCCTGATTGGCCCAATTCATTCGGCCACAACATGCTGCTGTATCCCGTGAGCGAAATGAAAGGTGGGGTGTATTACGAGCACGCGCATCGCTTGTTTGGAATGTTGGTTGGCGTGACCACATTCACCATGGTGCTGGTTGTGTTTCGTGAGGACCGCCGCACATGGGTGCGCGCGCTTGCATGCTTCGCGCTATTCATGGTGTGTGTGCAAGGTTTGATGGGCGGACTGCGCGTCACTGGCACGCTCACGCTCAGTCAAGAAGCAGCGCAACTTTCACCAAGCACGCTGATCGCAATTGCCCACGGAATCTTTGGACAAATAGTGTTCGCAACTATGGCGTTGCTTGCCGCGTTGTTGACAATCAAATGGAAATCAACCAACGCGCTTCTTAATTTTTCCGGCGCATCAAGCGTGCGAGTTCTCACCACGATCGCGCCGTTTGTATTGCTTGTGCAGCTTTTTCTTGGTGCAAGCTATCGACATCTGCAAGTTCCTCCACATGATGGACTCCCCGCATATCACCCAATCTGGGCCATGCATGGACACATTGGATTTTCCATCATCGCTGCGTTGGCGGTATTGCTAGCAGCCAGCCGCATGTCGGCGGCCGCGCGTGAAACACCGGCGCTGAAATTGCTTGGCACGTGCGCTACTTTCATGATCACCATTTTGATCACGCAAGTTCTGCTTGGCCTGCTGGCCTATGTCGCGGTGCTTGTGCGCAAGGACGCCGCCATTCCGCTTTGGGAACTCATGTTCACTTCCGCGCATCAATCAACAGGTGCTCTGTTATTCGCCGCCACCTGTATGGGCGCGGCTTGGTCGCGGAGACTTCTGGCAGTAAACGCGCCCATAGATCACAAATTTCAACGTGGAATTGCCGCTTAAATCCGCGCGCAACGGCGCGAGTTTTTGGTGCGCGCCTATTGCGAAACACGAACAGGCTTGATGGCCTCTTCAAGTGCCAACACGGCGAACACGGTCGCAAGATCCGGCGAGTCCTCCATCCAACGCGTCTCTGGATTTTGCCAAGAGCCATTGGGGCGCTGGCGCACAATGATGGAATCGATCAACTCTTCGCGCCAATTATGTTTTGTGCCCGCGGTGTCCGTCAGGGTGTCGTTGCCGCAAGCCAGCATGGCGCGTGCGGCCGCATGAATGTAATAGTAATACCCTTGCTGCCCCAAGCCAGGGTTTTCGCTGAAGGTGAAATTACTTTCAATCCATTTCTGCGCGGCTTGCACGCGTGGATCATTTTTGGAAAGCCCGGCGAACAACATGCTTTTGTACGCGGCGTAAGTCATGCTTCCGTAACTACGCAGCGCGCGTGTTCCAGCCGGCATCTTTTCACCGGCGCGTCCTTCGTCCGCCATTTCACTGGCAAAACTTTCGCCGTCGTTGGCGGGCGTGTACACCATGCCGCCGTCATTGGCGCCGGCTTGCGCCCACACCGCCGCGTTGGTTGATTTTAAATTTTGGCATCGCGTTAAGAAAATCACGGCGCGCTCAACCGATGGATCCTTCGCGGTGGCGTTTGATTCATGCAACGCGTCAAGCATGAGTTGCGTGTTGCTTAAATCTGGTCGCCCCTTGCTGCCATAGCCCACGCCGCCATACCAATCTTGCGTGGGCACAATGCCTTCGTTTTCATCCCACTGGCTTTCACGAATCCACGCCAACGCGGCCGCCAATGTCATTTCATATTTCGCTTCTTGCAGTGCCGCCAAACCCATTGCGGTGCAAGACGCGACATAGGTTGCCATGCCACCGCTGGAGTCGGGTTCAAAACCATTTTTGCCAGTGACCAACTCAACAAGTCGCGTGGTGGCGCGATCAAGCGCGGCGTCTCCTTGAATGTTAAGACCGCGCTGCGCAAATGCGCGCACAACAAGCGCTGTGACCGCCGCGCTAGCCGCAGTATTTGTAACCGCGCTTGTTGCCCCAGAAGTCTTTGTTTGTGTGTCGCCACCAACTGCCGCGGTGGGCGGCACAGTTGCCGTGGGCGCCGCGCCAACGCCCTCCATCCATGCACCACTCGCTGACTGTGAAGACTTTAAAAACAAAATGCCTTTGTCAATCGCCTCAAGAGCATGCGCAAATGTTGCGGGCGAAATTGGAACCAGACTGGCGTTCGTTGTTACACGACGAATCACTGGCGGCGGTGGATCAAACGAAACAGTGGCGGCCGGCATATTCAGCGTGGTGGCGCGCGCCGCAGTTGATGGAGCTATGTGTTGAGTTTGTAAAATGTCCGCCGTTGTATTTGCGGGCAACTTGCTTGGATCAATTGGTGGCGCCGTATTCATCATGGCTGCGCAGGGGGATGCAAAATATGCAACACATGCAATCGCATAGAGCGCGGTCAAACAGTGGCATCGGATTGAGGTCCACAACTGAAATTTCATATCAAAACTATATCTTCATATGCGGTACAAAATAAGTTATAACTGCTGAATGGTCCTGAACACGCGATTGCATGTCTTGGTGACAAGTATTTCGCTGGCGTTGTACATGCTCGCCACTGCGGCTTCTGCGCAAACTGGTTCCATGCCTAAGCCATTTGATCCCGTGGGTGACAAGCCCAAAGCACCAAACAACCCCGCGACCGACACACAAGCTTCTGAAGTTCAACAACAGCAAACCATTTTGCAGCAACAACAAGGCGAAACAGTTGGTCCACAAAGCGCCGGCGCCGCCGACTTTAATTTAGGCGGTTCCTGGCCATGGGAATCCAACACCATGACTGGCGATTTTTTTGGCGCGCGTTCCAAACTTCAGAACGCTGGCATAACGTTGCAAGGCACGGGAACGCTTGATTTTGTCAATGTGCTCAACGGCGGACAGGTGAACGGCTTCACTATGCTTTCGTTGTTCGACATCAACGCCACAGGTGACACGGAAAAACTTTTTGGCCTCAAGGGCGGCACTATCTTTGTTGATTTCCAAACCGCCAACCAGACTCGCTCTACAGGAACATTAATTCCAGACTATTGGGGCTTCGATGTCATTAATTCATTTGGATCATTCACGCAACTTGCGCAGTATTGGTACCAGCAAGAAATTATTGGCGATCGCCTGAAGGTGAAGTTTGGAAAAATAGATGCCAATGTTGACTTTGCCGTTCCATGCACCGGCTTGAACTTTGTCAACAGTGCCGCCTATTACCCAGCGGGGATGGTGCAAGACATGCCCACCTATCCGCGCCAAGCAGGCGGCGTGGAAATTCTTGCCAAGCCACTGGAAAATTTCGACGCGCGCTTTGGATTCTTTGACGGCTCCAGCAACTTTGCAAATCCCACCACTGGGTTTGTTGGCTCCAACACTGGCACGCATGGCATGGCAAATTTTTTGTGGGAAAATCCCGGAAGTTACTTCATGATCGCGGAGCTTGGTCCTGATTGGACTCTCGGCGAGCACAAGGGAAAGTTTCGCGCGGGTTGGTTTGAGCAACTGGGTTACACCGACATTTCCGGCGTGAATGGTCCTGCCGTTGCCAATGGTCCAACTGGTGCCTACGCCTACGCCAATCAACATATTTTTGATCCCGATGGTGTCGGTGGCTTGCTTGGATTGGAATTGTTTGGTCAATTCAGTTGGAGCGAGCCCAATCGCAATCCTTCGCAGTGGGGCCTTATGCTTGGAACGCAGTGGCAAGGCGTGATTGATGCGCGCCCCTCCGATACGGTCGGCTTTCTGTGGGCCTACAACCAATTCACCAGCAATCAAAGTCTCACCACGTCCCCTGGTTCCTCCGAGGCAATCTTGGAGGCCTTCTACGATTTCCAAGTCACGCCGTGGTTTTCAATTCAGCCCGACATGCAATATTTAAGCCAGCCTAGTTCCGACGCCTCGGCAAATATTTCTGGCGCTTGGATATTTACGATGCGTCTCTCATTTGTTTTTTAAATACTCACGTGACGCAGGGCGGCTTCTGACCGCGTGCATTCAATCAGAGTTTCATAAACCGCATGTTCATGCGCGCTGCGCAATGGGCATGTTATTCCACTTTTCCGTACACCAATAAATCAACCTCCGCGGGCAGCGTTGTGATTTTGGGTGGCTGACCTGGTGCGCCGGCTTCTGGTCTTTGAGTCATATATGGTTGCCCGTTGGCATCCGCGGCAATCAAATGCACCGCGGTCATGAACACGCCTTTGACTTCTTTGCCAGGCGTTAAGCGAATCGTGACCAACAACGAACTTCCATCTGCGCGTTGACCAATTAATTCCGCGGCAAACTTTGCATCAACCGCCTTCACCGATGCGATTCTGTTGCCTCCCATTTTCTTGATTTCAATGTCAAACGTTGCCGCGCCGCCGGCCGCGACCACTCCAGCGTTGCAGCGAAACTCCGCAATTTCAAGAGCTGGAGAAATTCTGGTGCATGCGTGGCGCACGCGCGCGTCGATCATGCGCGCGTCGGCGCGGTCGGTTTCCACAAGCAAATATTTAGGAACCATTTCGCATGGCTCGCTGACAAGCGAAAATTGAACTTCGTACTTCGCTAGTGGCGCGTCACTTTGCGGATTCCAATTTACAAATACCGGCGTCGCGCCTTGCACACTCAACACGCGAAACGGTTTTCCATCGCTGCTGAAAATTTGCGCAACGCCTTTCAAGCGCGAAGCATCTTCTGCGGCGTCAACAAAAGGCTGGACATTTCCGGCGGCGTCCGCAATGGCCATGCGCACCGCATAGGCAACTTCCGCGCGTAAATCCAAAGTGATTGGCAGGGGTTCGCCTTCAACCACAACTTTCACTTGCGCGGTTTTAATTCCCGTGGCGCTCACCTTCATGGTCACTGGAACTTCAAGCACGCCTGGCACGCCACTCACTTGCGCCGGAATTTCCTTGCCCGTGATTTCAATCGTGGTGCATTGGCACGATGGCTGCGCGCCCAACACTTTCAGCGGTTTGTTGGACGTATTCACAAGTTTAAAATTGCCTTCCAGCACAGTGTGCGGCGCCACAACTCCAAAATCCAATCCCGCAGGCGCGGCGATCACTTTGGCGTTGGCGGCGGGCGCCGTGGCTGCGCGCATTGGTTTACCAACGGGTTTCGATTGCACAACCGCAAGCGCTGGCATCGACACCACGGGCGAGTGCGCCACACTGGCAGTGATTTGCACAGTTGCCGTGTTTAAAGTTGTCTTTGCTTGCGCGCTGGCAATTGTGCTCAACACAACAAGGCTTGTCAGTGCGCGCATGAAATTGGTGATTTGAAATGTGTGTTTCACTTTGGCTTTCAATAGTTGTTTCAAGGTAGTTTTTATTCTCCGCGTCGATTCTATTAAAAATTGTTTGCATTCACTCCGTGGTCAATTTCTAAATTGACCACGGTCAAGCTACTCCTTGCCAGTACGCGTCCATGTTGCAAACATCTTCCGCACGCACCATGGTTACACTTTGTTCATGAATGCCCTTGAAATTGCCAAACAAGCAACACCCGTCGCCCCCAATGTGCACTTTGTCACCAACCGCGCCACGCCGCAGCCACTCGCCGGCGAAGTGCAAATTCAAACCGAAGTTTCCGCGCTGAATCATTTGGATTTATGGGTTGGACGCGGCATGCCTGGTATTGACACAAAGTGGCCAACCGTGGGCGGTTCCGACGGCGTGGGCAAGGTGGTCAAACTTGGCGAGGGCGTTGACTCGGCGTGGCTTGGCAAGCGCGTCATTCTTATGGCCGCCATTTCCAAAGCCGCCGCCAACACCCCCAATCACAATCCAGCAGGCGAAGACATTCACATGATTGGCGAACATTCGCCCGGCACGCACGCGGAATTTTTCACCGCGCCCGTCACCAACATTCTTGATATTGCGCAGCATGATCCCGCTGAAGCAGCGGCCATTGGACTCACGCATCTCACCGCGTACCGCATGTTGCTTACGCGCGCGCGCGTCACGCCTGGGGCGCAAGTGCTGATCACTGGAATTGGCGGAGGCGTTGCTGTTGCCGCGCTGGCCATTGCAAAACATTTCGGCTGCACAACTATTGTCACCAGTCGTCACGCCTGGAAATTGGAAAAAGCCAAATCTCTTGGCGCCAATCATTGCATTTTGGATGACGGCGCCAATTGGTCTAAGCAAGTCCGTGCCGCAACCAACCGCCGCGGCGTTGATGTGGTGATTGATTCCATCGGTAAAGCTGTTCACACGAGTTGCATTCAAAGCCTGGCGCGCGGGGGCGCCTTTGTTACTTGTGGTTGCACCACTGGCAGCGACGCCGTCACCGATCTGACCCGCGTGTTCTGGAATCAACTTTCCATTTTGGGTTCAACCATGGGTTCCATGGATGAATTCCGCGCCGTGATGGCGCTTTACAAATGCGG
>CAJACJ010000159.1 GCA_903938205.1 uncultured bacterium | reverse complement strand
GGAATTGTTGCAAAGTAATAGACGCTTGGATCCCAAATCAATGTGCCACGGTGCAGCATCAACCCCGCGCCAACGATGGCAAGCGTGATGCCAAGCACCAACCACAAAAGTGTGCTTAATAAAACCCCGGTCCTCGCGCCGCGCACGCACATGGCCAAACTCATCAGTGCAATGCAGAAACTCGCCATGTAACTCCACGCGGGCGCGTCTTGACCAATAGTCTCGTGAATAAAATTAATGTAATGAATCACCAGCCAACCAAGTCCAACACCAAAGAGTCCGCCAATGGCGCCGATGACCAATCCATATTGCAAGAAGATCCACAAAATACCGAAACGGCTTGCGCCAACTGAGCGCAGAATTCCAACATCGCGGGTCTTCTCCTGCACGATGGCCCAGAAGATGCTGAGCACCAAACCTGCGCATACCAAATACACAATGGAGAACAAAATACGCATCATTTCCCGCTCTTTTTCAACAGGAGCGATCAGGTCGCGCAGGTGTTGCTCCCACGTGAGAATGCTCATGTTCTCAATGCGCGGCGCCTTCATCACTTTCGATTCATCGGCCGCAACTTCATATGCAAATTTTTCATAGGCGGCGAACACGGCGGTTTGAAGTTGATCTGGAGTGACGCCAGGTTTGGCACGCACAAGAATTTTGGAAGCTTTCGCGGGGCTTGTTCCAAGCACGGGCAAACTTCCGTCGGCATTCGGCGGCGCTTGCATGTCGTACAAAGTGCCGGCATCCATGCGCAATAGTTTTTGCGCCTCTGCAAGCGAAATCATCACTCGGTTTTTATCGATTTGATATACGCCGCTTTTAAATTCATTCACCACCGGAAACACACGCTCGCGCGGCTCCGCAATGGTTCCCTTGGCGCTGATGGGAACAAGCGTGAGCGTGACATATTGCTTGGGCATGAACCATTGTGGGTAGCGCGGTTTATAGCTTCCATCTTGCATGCGTTGATTGGCAATGGAAACATGCATTCCAAGCACAAGTCCAGGCTCGCCTGTGTCGCTCTTCACCAAATTCAGGCCGTCATTGAGAATTTTGTCGCTCAGTTTCAACCGTAGATCATCGGGCGACATGCTTGCGGCGGCTTCTGGTGAGGCAGGGGGTTTCCAATACAACGCCTTGGAGAAATCAGTAACACGATTGAAACTTTGAGGTTCAATTCCCCACACATTCGCCGTCACAACTTCTTTTTCGCTGCCTTCGGGATACGGCATGCGCACAAGTCCATAGGTGTCAATCAGCGGCGTGGCGGCTTGGGCTTCAGGAAGTTTTTCGATGGTGTCAATGAGTTGCTCGTACCAAGGAATTCCACGAATGGGATAACTGATCACCACATCGCCCATGAGCGTGCGGCCACTGGCGCGCAGCATGTCAAGAAATCCGCTCATGACGCTGACCACGATCACCACCAACGCCACGCATAATGCAACGGCCGCCACGGCGATCAGCGGAATGATGCGGCTTGTCAGATATCGATTGGCAAGTTGGACTGGATACACGCGAGCAAGATAGTAGAGGGTTGATGGTGCGTATGTGTGTTCATTTGCCTTGCGATTTGGCTGAAATTCTGGCGGGGCAACGGCAACAACTTCGACTACTCTTTGTCAATGGATTTTCGCGTTTTGATTCTTTGGGTTCTTCTTGTGTTGGCGGGTGGTTGCGCCTTCTGGTGGATTACCGTGGCTATTCGAGTTGCGCGTGATTTGCCCAGAATTCCGCGGATTAAACAAGGTTTGGCTTTCGCGTTGCCTGTGGGCGAACCCTTGGTGAGCGTGGTCATTCCAGCGCACAACGAGGAAAAACACGCGCCCGGCTGCATTGAAAGTATTTTGCGCGGCGACTATTCCAATATAGAAGTGATCGTGGTGCTTGATCGATGCACCGACGCCACGCGCGCCAACTTGCAGCCTATCGCCGCGCGCGACCCGCGCCTGAAATTAATTGACAACGCGTCTTGTCCAAAAGATTGGGCGGGCAAATGCAACGCGGGCCGCGTTGGTGCCGAGCAAGCCAAGGGCGCCTATGTTTTATTTACTGACGCGGACGTTGAATTTTCTCCGCAACTTATTCGCGCATCATTAGGAATGCTCAATGAACGTGGCCTGCAGTTGCTGTCACTCATGAGCACGCCACGCATTCGCCATTGGTTTGAGGCCGTGGTTCAACCCGTGGCCGCCATGGAACTCATGCGCATGTTTCCCGTTGCGCAAGTCAACCGCGCAAAAAATCCGCGCGTGTTCGCCAATGGACAATTTCTGTTGTTTGATCGCGCGGCCTATGACAAGATGGGCGGACATGCCGCGGTGAAGGACGATCTATTAGAAGACATCGCGTTTTCGCGGCGCATGAAAGACAGCGGAGGACGCGGTGGCTTGGCCGTGGCCGACGGCATGCTGATGGTGGAAATGTACGAGAAATTAAGCGAATTTCTGCAGGGTTGGAAGCGAATTTACATTGAAGGTTCGGAGCGTGTTCCCTCACGATTGCGTCGCAGTGGCGTGATTGTTGGCGTGGGCGCGGCGTTGTTGCCGCTGGGTAGTTTCGCGGCGTTGATCGCTGGCGCTGGTTGGAGCGGGCAGTTCAATGGAGGCTCGCTTGAACCGCTGGCGTCCGCTGTGATGTGGACGGGACTCCTAGGAACTCTTTCATTCTTAATCTCCGCCGCATGGATTCACAAATTGTGCGCCTCCCCAATGTTGGCGGCGTTCTTTCATCCGCTTGGCGGATTCTTAATCGCACGTTGTTTCTTTGGTGCCGCTGAAGATTTGATCAATCGCACCCCGGTTCGTTGGGGTGGTCGTGAATACATTCTTGAACCCCGTACATGGTGAAATGGTGAATCAATGAAAATACTTTTGACAAATGATGATGGTTTGGACGCGCCAGGAATTTCCGCATTGCACACGGCGATCCAGTCGCTGGGCGAAGTCATGGTGGTGGCTCCGGCCAATGGCCAAAGCGCTGAAAGCCATGGCATAACATTTCACACTCCGCTGATGACGCGCACGCGCGCATTGCTCAACGGCGCCAACGGCACCGCGGT
Source organism: uncultured bacterium (assembly GCA_903938205.1). GTDB lineage: Bacteria > Planctomycetota > Phycisphaerae > Phycisphaerales > SM1A02 > SYAC01. The sequence continues at coordinate 7,798 of CAJACJ010000159.1, read as the reverse complement.
TGTGGGAACGCCAGCCGATTGTGTGAAGCTTGGATTGCGCGCCTTGTGGAAGGAAAAATATGGACCAAATTCTCAACCTGATGTGGTGATCAGCGGCATGAATTTTGGCGCAAATGTGGGCATTAATGTGATTTATTCCGGCACCATTGCCGCCGCCGTGGAGGCCGCATTTCTAGGCGTGCCCGCTATCGCCGTCAGTTTGCACATTGGTGATCGCAGCAAAACAAATTTACCGCGCGCCGCCGCCATTGCTCGCTACGCCATTGATCATGTTCTGAAGCCCGGCTTGCCGCATGCGCACCGCGTGATCAGCATCAATGTTCCGCACACTGAATCTTCCGACGCGCCAATGCCAAAAATAAAACTTGTTCCCATGAACACATCCGCCGGAATTGATGGCTATGAAAAACGCGTCGCGCCGGATGGACAGGTGTACTACTGGTCCGTAGGAAATGGAATGGAATTTTATCACACCGCCGAAGGCAGCGATGTGGAAGCGCTTGCGGAGCGTTGCATCACCATCACGCCATTGTTCTACGACTTGACCGATCGACTGTTGTTGGAGCGCTTGCGCAATCTTGGCGTTGCCAAGGAGTAACCATCAGTTGTGATGTGACTTGATACGACATTGTATTTCTATGTTGTGACAGCGTTTCAAAAAGTGAGCCGCCCAAACATGCTTTGACATTCTGTGCGCAATGTGTTCGCGTAATCAGATGTTCATTTTGTCAGCAACATGCGAATGCGATATTTCAGCGTCTTGCCCTCGGGCAAATTCGTTAACTGGCTACCCGATGCGCGCCAACGGTAGAGACAATCAATGATGGGTTGATCAATCAATTGTGAGCCAGAACTCTGCAGAATCACGCAGTTTTTTGGCACGCCTTCTTTGTCAAATTCAATCTCGACAATTGGATTCGTTCCGCCCGTGGAGATGGTTGTGAGCTCGTCAAACACAGGGCGCTGCGTGCGGACATTCAAACCCTTGCCAGCTAGTGGACGACCATTGCGCCACTTGGCCTGGGGCACATCCACAATACTTGTCGCGTCGGACTCGCGGTCGGATTTCTCGCCGTCGGTTGGTTGACCAGGCGTTGACCCAGCTTGCGTGGCGGGAGTTTGTTGACTTGGATTTGCAGGCGGACTTGCCGCGGCTTGTTGTTGCGGCGGCGTGGCTGGCGAAGGTGGTGGAGTTGCGACCGTTGGTTGTTGCGGAGTTGTAGGTTTCGCTGCGGGGTTGGCTTGCGCAGGTTTTGCATCCGCAGGTTTTTCCGGCGGCTTCGTATCCGGCGGTTTCACTTGCGGCTTTGTGGCTTCAAGCGGTTTCTCTTCGGTGGGTTTCACATCCGCGGGTTTCTCTGGTTGCTTCTCATCGATCGGTTTGGCGTCCGTCGGTTTTGCCTCGTTTGGCTTTAAATCATTGGGTTTTTGATCAGTGGGTTTGGAATCCGGCGGCGGCATTTTCAGCGGCTCTGGCGGAACTTTGTCATCTTTGGAGTCACCCACTTTTTCAACAGGCAATATTTGTGTTTCAATTTTGCGTTCATCCGCAAGCGGAACAACCGCGGCTGGATTTGCAACCTTTGGAGTTTCTGGAAGCGCAAGGGAAGCTGGCATTGGCGGAGGAGCAACAGCTTGCGTTGTGTCCGGCGCTTGCACTGGTGGCGCGGTTTCTGTTGGCGCAGGCGCGGTTGGAGTTGTTGGCTCATCCGCTTGAGCGACCGCCGTTGCGGCTGCGGGAGTTTGCGCTGGAGGAGTTTGCGGAGTGGGCGGTGGAGTTTGCGGTTGAGCCTGTGCTTGTTGCTGCGCTTGCGTAGGCGGCGACGCTTGTTGATTGGGTTGCGCTTGCGCTGGCCGTCCGCCGGCATCAGTCTCTTTAAACGCGGCTTGTTCAACCTCGCTTTTTTTAGCCAATTGCTCCTGATAATCCTTATATCCAATCCAGGTCATGGTGGACTTTTCAGTGCCATCATCAATTCCAAGTTTCAGCAATTGCTCCTCTTCTTCAGGGGTCAGTTGCTTTGGCTTTTCCATTTCTTTTTCAACGCTGAAGGCCGCTTGGCGCGCCTTCTTTTCGTTGGAATATTGGTCCATGTAACTCCCAACGATCAACATGGTCGGCGCGCCGGCCAGCACAATAAAAATTCCAACCATGAATCCAATGGCAAGCGGCCAACTTAAAATTCGTTCTTGTTCCAGTCGACGCAGTTGTTGGTTCAGCCGAACTTCGGCGTAGATTGTGTCCCTAGACACTGGACTCGCGGCGTCAGGAGTCATTACTTCGTGCTGGCTTTGGCGCCACCAACCAGTTGAATGTTCACGCCCTCATCTTGCAGACGATCCCACAAATCTTGCAGAAGGGGCGCGCGGTCGGTCACGCCTTGGCCATCTTCAATCGCCAAATACACCACGGTCTTGGGGTCGGCGGTCTTGGCCTCGCGCACCTTAACTTCAACATCTTTCATTTCAACTTCTTCTTTGTTGAAAAAAATCTTGCCAGTGCGCAGCACGCTAATGGTGGCGGCCGTCGCTGGTTTTGCAGGCTTTCCACTAGCAAATTGCTTCAAATCCATTGGCACCAAATCAACGCGCACCATCATCACCACGGCGTAGATGAAGAACGTCAATAAAAATGTCATGAGATCAATCAGTGGATTGAGCTCAATGCGCGCCTCCGGTGGATCGCGGCGAATGCGACGCATGGGTTACTCAATTCCCAATTGCACGCTGGCCAAAGCGGTGGAAACTTCGGCGGAAGTTTCAAACACATCGTCCAAACCTGCGGTCATAAAGATGCTCCATACGCGGTCATTGACTGCGCAAATAAACAGGCGTCGTTTTTGTTGCAGCACGCGCTTACGAACGCGCAGCAACGCTGCGATGTTGCTGGATGTGAGTCCATTGACTTGTTGGAAGTCAAGAATCACATGCTTCGCGGCGGCGCCTGGGCCATCTATGCTGAGCAAAAGTTGTTGCAAATCTTCCGAAAGCAATGGCTCGGGAAAAAGATCAACCAACAACACATCTTCAGACCATTCTGTAATTGACATGTCTGAATGGTAGCCAAGTTCGGTTGAGTTTCAGTGAGGATTTACTCCGCGGCGGGCGGGTTTTCTGGAAGAGTTTCTGGCGGCGCATCCGTTGGTGGAACTTCGCTTGGTGGAGTGGTCTCATCCACTTCAGCCACCAACGCAACACCCATTAATGAATCGCCTTCACCTAGACGCATAATGCGCACGCCCATGGTGTTTCGACCAATTTGACTAATAGCGGTCGCTGGAATGCGGACCACCATTCCTTCTTTGGAAAGCAACATAAGTTGATCGGCTGCGGTGACCGCGCGCACCGAAACCACCAGGCCATTTCGGCCCTCGGTCTTGATGTCGTAGCGGCCCTTGCCGCCGCGGCTTTGGCAACGCGTGGTGCCGTCATCTTGTTGAACCATGTATTCGGTGAGCGAAGTGCGCTTGCCGTAGCCATTGACCGTTGCGGTTAATAAATCCGTGTCGGGATCACAGCGAACCGCGCCCACAATGTAGTCATCCTCGCGCAGGGTCATTCCATTCACGCCAGCCGTTGCGCGGCCCATGACGCGCGCGTCATTCTCATCAAAGCGAATGGCCAGTCCTTGCGCCGTCGCCAGTAACACATCATTTTTACCACTGGTCAAAAGCACATTGACCAAGTGGTCGTTGTCGTTCAATTTCAACGCGATGATTCCGCTTTTGTTCACGTTGCGGAAGTCTTGCAGCGCGGTGCGCTTCACGCGGCCTTCGCGCGTGACAAAGAACAGAAAGTCCTCGCGGGTTTCAAAGTTGGAGACGGATAAGAATGTTTGCACAGTCTCGCCGTCGCGCAACTCGATCAAGTTTTGAATGGCGCGGCCTTTGGAGGTGCGCGACATTTCCGGAATCTGCCAGGTTTTCATGCGGAAAACACGGCCAGTTGTGGTGAAACACAAAAGATCGTCGTGGCTGGATCCGGTGAAAATTTGCTCGATAAAGTCGCCGTCTTTGGCGTCGCTTCCGCGCACGCCCACACCGCCGCGACCTTGTGTTCGATAGGCGTCGGCGGGCAATCGCTTCACCCAGCCCGCGTGCGAAATGGTGACAACCACTTCGTGCTCAGGAATAAGGTCGGCCATTTCAAAGTCCTCGGCCTCGCCTTGTTCAATGGCGGTGCGTCGCTCGTCGCCAAACTTTTCCTTCAACTCAAGCACGTCCTCGCGCACAATGTCAAGCACGCGTTTCTCATCCGCCAAAATAGATTCAAGTCCGTCAATGTCCTCAAGCACCTTGCTGAATTCAGCGGCGAGTTTTTCAACTTCAAGACCAACAAGTTGAATGAGCCGCATTGCGCCAATGGCCTCGGCCTGCACGCGTGTCAGCAGCGCGCCGTCACCAACACGTGAAGCTTCCGCCACGCGCGTTGGAATGAGCGGGGCGTAGCGATGATCAGGCGTGATGCGGAACGCATGTTCCATAAGGCTTAAAATTGCCTCTTCACGCTCGCGGCTTTCACGGATGATTCGAATGACTTCGTCAATATCGCACACGGCATAGATCAAGCCCTCCAAGCGGTGGGCCTGCTGCTTGGCTTGTCGCAAAAGGAAGCTGGTTCTGCGGCGAATGACCTCTTTTCGGTGATCAATGTGGCACTGAATAATTTCGCGCACACCCAACGTGCGCGGTTGGTGGTTCACCAGCGCGATGTTGATAATGGAGAAGGTGCTTTGCAGTGGCGTGTATTCATACAGTTGCTTCTCGACAATGTCTGGATCGGCGCCTTTCTTCAGCACAACCACAACGCGAGTTTGCGCATCGCGTCCGGAATGATTGCGCACGTCGGCGATATCGGGAATGCGTCCCTCGCGACTGGCAATAACAATTTTCTCGATTAAGTTGGATTGCACAACTTGATATGGAATTTCATCAATGATGATGGCGTCGCGGCCACCTTCCTTGGCCACATGCACGCGACCACGCAAAGTGACTTTGCCGCGGCCGGAGGTGTAGGCCTCCACAATTCCACGGCGACCAATTAAAATTCCGCCGGTCGGAAAATCTGGTCCAGGCAAAACGCGCATGAGTTCTTCCAAGCTGATGCTTGGATTATCGATCATCTTCACAATGGCGTCGCAAGCCTCGGTGAGATTGTGCGGCGGCATGCTGCTGGCCATGCCCACGGCGATGCCGGAACTTCCATTGACAAGCAGGTTTGGAAATCGTGCGGGAAGAACGGTCGGCTCTTGCAAGCGTTCGTCGTAATTCGCCTTGAAATCAACTGTTTCCTTGTCCAAATCCTCCAACATGGCGGTGGCCGGCGCGGTCATGCGCGCTTCGGTGTAACGCATGGCGGCTGGCGGATCGCCCTCGATGGATCCAAAGTTTCCTTGCTTGTCAATAAGCAGGTAGCGCGTCTTCCACACTTGTCCCAAATTCACAAGCGTTGGATAAATAACGCTCTCGCCGTGCGGGTGATAGTTGCCGCTGGTGTCGCCGCAAATTTTCGCGCACTTGATGTGCTTTCGACCCGGCGTGAGATTAAGGTCATGCATGGCCACCAAAATGCGGCGCTGACTTGGCTTCAAACCGTCGCGCACATCGGGCAGCGCGCGGTCCATGATGGTGCTCATGGCGTAGGTCAAGTAGCTGGTGTGCAACTCCTGCTCAATAGGCATTTCAACAACGTGATCAATTGGCGCGGGTGTGGTTGGAGCGGGTTCACTCATGGGTGTGTGATCTCTGCAATATCAAATGCGACATCGTTGACGACATCTTTAGGGACACAAAGTAGGACGGATTCAGGCACGAATTCAGGGATGCAATTCAAGGATTTATTCTAGTCGAAACTGCACCTCCACGCACACATTCATGCCTTATTTCCGATGGAAATTTTGCCTAAAAATGCCGCTGTTTTATGCTGAAAAATAACACGTTTCAATTCATGGATACGGGAATATTTGCATCGGCCCAGATTGCGCGATTTGTCTAACCAAGCGTCGCGTGAAATGCTTACTTGGCTTCCAGCAACATGAGCCACTCCATGTTGCCTGGAGAGCCCGCGCGCCTGGAACTTTTTCCGCCGGTGATGGGAGAAGCGGTGTCCGCGAGCACTTTTGCGCCCAAGTTGTTCATGGCTTCGCGCACGCGAGCCACCACCGCGGGCACATGTTCGTGCGCCAGAAAACCATTTTTCAGCCACTCTTTTTCCGCGCCTTCCACTTCGTAATGCGGCTTCACCAACGAAATAATTTTCCCGCCAGCACGCAGCCATTTCAGGGCCACAGGCACCGAAAGTTTTTGTTGCGTCCACGCTAAATCCATCACCACAATGTCAACGCCGCCCTCGGTGACATCGGCGTACAAGGCATTGGTGCGCTCACGCACAACCACGCGCGGATCATTGCGCAGGCGCCACGCCAGCGTTCCATACCCCGTGTCAATACTGATCACTTGACGCGCGCCCGCGCGCAGCAGGACGTCGGTGAAACCGCCAATATTGCAGCCAAAATCCGCGCAAATTGTGTCTTTGATCCGCACGGGAAATGTGTCTAGCGCATGTTGCAATTTCAATCCAGCGCGTGAGGCAAGTGTTGGTTGCGCAGGCGCGTTCTCTTTTTCAATCGCATGTTCGCCGTCACCGCGCGTCATTTTTTCTTCGTCATGCATTGGCGCGTGCTTTCATGTACGCGCGCGCATTTAGGCGACGCCAACAATCGCCACGCCAAGTCGATTGGCGGCGGCAATGACAACAGGTTTTTCAATCAAGATGACGCGGCCAACGCCCAGCGCTAAACATGTTCCGCCCGCTTTGGCAAGACGCTCAATGGTGGCCACGCCAACCGTTGGCACATCGGCGCGTCGATCATGGTTGCCGCTGGAAGTTTTTAACAGCGTCCAACCGCGTGAGCGACACAGCGTGCTGGCGCGATCAATCATGGCGTCTGTTCCCTCGACGGCTTCAACGGCAATGGTGTCTCGGTCGCGCACGGCAATGGCTTGCCCAACATCCAGTTCGCACACTTGAGAAATAATTGGCCAACCAAAAGCAATGTCCGCCTGTTGCGCGCTGCTTGGAGTGATCGAACCCATGACGCCAAGCGAGGCGAGATGTTCTTGGATGTACGTTGTTGAATCCATAAGGGTGACTCCTGAGCTGGCCAATTCATCGGCAACCGCCGCAAGAACCGCGGCATTTCTGCGATCGTGACGCAGACTACGGTACCAAAGGCGAGCCGCGCGGAAATCGGGAAGTTGCCGGATCAACTTGAACGGATCATGCATGCGCTGCTTGGAAACGCCGCCAACCATCACGGCTTCATGCACGCCGGCGCGGCGAAGCAGTCGAATCCATTTGCCAATGCGCAGCCAGCCCGCTTGTGAAAATTCATCGCACATCGCCGGCAGAGAAGCGTCAAATTGATCACGCAAGCCAACCGCAATCACGCGTCTGCCCGCGGCCTTTGCGCCTTGCGCAACCAACAAAGGCAATTGTCCATTGCCCGCGATCAAACCAAGTGGAGGCAAGGATTGCAACGAGGACGCAGACGAATTCATCCACGCCCCATCGGAAGAAAACGATCGGGATCAATTTCAAATGGCTCGGCGCTGAGCACGCCATTGAGAACATTGATGGGGTCCTCGTGCACATGTAATAGATGATGCACCGCGGCCTTGATGAAGCGATGTTCAATGCCGTGGTCAATCAAGCCAACCAGTGGGTTGTAGTAGCCAGCCAAATTCACCAAGCCGATTGGCTTGCGATGTTCGCCAACTTGGCGTTGCACCAGCACCTC
>CAJACJ010000158.1 GCA_903938205.1 uncultured bacterium | reverse complement strand
GTGGTTGTTCTTGATGATGGATTTCAACATCGGCAATTGCGGCGTGATTGTGATTTGGTGTTGATCGACGCCACACGACCCGCGCTTGATGACGAACTTCTTCCGCTTGGCTGGTTGCGTGAACCCGCGTCCTCCCTGCGTCGCGCAAGCGGCGTCCTTGTGACGCGCGCTTTGAAAGTGGATGATGAGTTGGCGGATCAGATTTTGAAGCTGCATGGACAAGCGCCGTTGGCGTGGTGCCGCCATGCGTGGACTGGTCTTGAAGGCATTGACGCGGGCGCGGTGCATGAAGTTGCGTGGTTGCGGCGCAAGCGCGTTGCGGTGTGGGCGGGCACTGGAAATCCGCGCGCCATTGTTGAGCAAACTGAATCGGTCGCCGCCGCCGTTGTTGATGTTCCGCGTTTAGCCGATCACGCGCGTTGGGACGCTCCCAAAGTAGCGCGCTTGCTGCTGCGGGCGCAAGAAGCTGGCGCGGAGGCCGTGATTGTTACGCCAAAAGATTGGATGAAGATCGCGCCGTTGGACGTGAAGAGCGAGTTGACTTTGGTGCGTCCGCGTTTAGCGATTGAATTTTTGCAGGGTGAAAGCCTTGTCCAAGAGCAATTGGCGCGCGCGGTGCGCGTGGGGCAAAGCCGCTGTCATCGCTAGACTGCGTGGCATGAGTTTCTCAACCGAAGGTTTGGTCGTGAAAATGGCCGCGTGGAAATCATTCCGCGTGTTGGTGATTGGTGATTTCATGCTTGATCAAGCGCTCTTTGGAGCCGCAGAGCGATTGAGCCCCGACGCGCCAGTGCCTGTGTTGTTAAGCCGCGGCGCGCAAGACCTGGAGGAAACTGCCGGCGGCGCCAGCAATGTTGCGTTGTGCGCGGCGGCTTTGGGCGCAACGGTGCAATGCGTTGGCGTGACAGGCGCGGACGCGGAGGCAAAGTCGCTGCGTGAATTGTTGAAGGCTGGCGGTTGCGACTCCAAGCATCTTGTGCAGGACGCATCGCGGCCAACCACTGTGAAAAAAAGTTTGATTGGCTTGGCGCAGCATCGTCATCCGCAAAAAATGTTTCGCCTTGATATGGAAAGTCGCGAGCCAATTTCCGCGGACATTGCCGCGCGGTTGCTGGCGGCCATTGATGATGCGCTGCCCAATTGCGACATTGTGTGCTTGGAGGATTACGCGAAGGGCGTGTGCACGCCGGCGTTGTGCGCCGAGTTGATCAAGCGTTGCCGCGCGGCGAATAAAAAACTTCTGGTGGATCCCGCTGCCATCAACGACTACGCCAAGTACAAAGGCGCGACCGCCATCACGCCAAATCGCAGTGAAGCTGAGCAAGCCACTGGCTTGCGCGCGAATTCTGGTTTTGATGAGCCTGTTCTGCGCGCAATATCTGAGCAATTAATTGCGCAACTTGGTCTTGAGGCGATTGTGTTAACGCTTGATCGGCACGGAGCATTGCTGGGCATGCCCGCGGCGCAACCCGTGCATGTTCCAACATTGGCGCGCAAGGTCTATGACGTGACCGGCGCCGGCGACATGGTGTTGGCGGCGCTCGCTGGCGCGTTGTGCAACGGATTTTCTTGGCTCGAAGCTGTTCAATTATCCAATGTGGCCGCGGGACTTGAAGTAGAAGTTTTTGGTGCCAAGCCAATTCCTCTGGCGCAAATTCATAAACAAGTGTTGTTGCAAGCCGGACATCTCGCGGGCAAAATTCGCAATCGCGCGGACCTTGCGCTGGAGATGGATGCGCGGCGATCGGCTGGACAGAAAATAATTTTCACAAACGGTTGCTTTGATGTTTTGCACGCGGGGCATGTGGCAAGTTTGCGTGAGGCCAAGTCTCTTGGCGATTGTTTGGTGGTGGCGCTCAACGGCGACGCCAGTGTTCGCAAACTCAAAGGCGAAGATCGCCCAGTGTTTCCGCTAGAGCAACGGCTTGAAGTGGTCGAGGCTCTTGAGTGCGTGGATTTTGTCACTTGGTTTGATGAATCCACCGCGGACGCAACACTGTTGGCGGCGCGTCCTCATGTCTACGCCAAGGGCGGGGATTATCAACCGGAACAAATACCTGAAATGGGAGTTGTCAAGAAAATAAATGCAACTTTGCACATTTTGGGTTTGCGTGCGGGTTTAAGCACTACAAACGCTATTCATCGCATCCGTGGACAACACGCGGGGACAACTCGCTCATAAATCGTTGATGATATTTGCTCTTGACGTGGACCCGTCTTCTTGACCATACTGTGAAGCGTTGGAAATATGTTTTATGTTCCCCTTGAAAAATAATTTTGGAGATACTTCAAAGATGACCACGATCACGAAAAAAGAATTGGTTGAACAAGTCGCTCAAAAAACTGGAGCAGATCGTGGCGAGACTCGAAAAATTGTCCAGGCATTTTTGGACGCGGTCATTGAAGAATTGAACCAAGGCAACCGACTTGAGTTCCGCGACTTCGGTGTGTTTGAAGTTCGTCAACGAGCGCCGCGCATGGCGCAAAATCCAAAGACACTTGTCCCTGTCAAGGTGCCTGCCAAGCGCTCAGTGCGCTTCAAGCCAGGTCGCTTGATGCGTGAACAAGGTGTTGTGCCCGCAGAACTTGCGAACGCGCAGTAAGTCTTTCGGGTCACTCACTTCACAACTTTTTAGGCGACTCACATGGAACCAAAGCAGCCTTTCAATCGCGGGTCCGACCGCGCGCGTCCGCGCATGGAAATGCGCGATGCCCAGCGTCTTCTTGATGCCGCGCCGCCGCACGCCATTGAGGCGGAGATGAGTTTGCTTGGATCTATTTTGATCGATCCCAAAGTGGTGGGAGATGTGGTGCAGTTGGTTCGAACCAGCGGTGATTTTTTTCGCCC
>CAJACJ010000157.1 GCA_903938205.1 uncultured bacterium | reverse complement strand
TGGTGGATCAAAGCGGCAACATTCGCTTTGCAGGGCTGACCGCGGATGGCGCCAAGCGCGCGTGCGCATTTTTATTGGCGGAAAAAAGTGGCGGCGCAGGCGCGGTTGCTGGTGGCGCAAAAGGCGCCGCTTCCAGCAACTGGGGCCCAAAATCCAACACGCCATTTCCAACGTTCACGAACGCTGTCACCACCGCAAGCGATCAGCGCGGCAATCAACTCATTCCATTTTTTGTGCAAGAGTGGATTACCAAACAACCCAAGATGGACAAAAAACTTTTGGTGATTGACTTCTGGGCGACATGGTGTCCGCCGTGCCGCGCGTCCATTCCCCACATGAATGAAACCGCCACCAAATTTGCCGCCGATGTGGTGTGCGTTGGCATTAGCGACGAAACCAAAAGCGCCTTTGACGACGGCATGGCGAAATATAAATTGGATGTCGCTTCATTCACCTACTCGCTGGCGCTTGACCCAAGCAACAAATTAAGTTCATTCTTTAAAGTGAAAGGTATTCCAAGCTGCGCCGTTGTTTCCAGCGACGGCATTGTGCGTTGGCAAGGCCAGCCCACGGAGTTGGACGACGCCACACTTACGCAACTGGTCACGGCGCAAAAGGCGTTGAATTCGGCTGCGAAGAAGAAGTGAATAAAAAATTTTACACGGATTAAGTGCACAATTATGCAAGTGACGAGTCTGTTTTTCTTGGCGCTAGCCCCGCTTGGTCTCAAGCTCTTGCCAGCGCACATACAGCGTGTGAATTTTGTCTTGCGCCTCATCAAGTGACTTGCAGGCCGCGGCCATTTTCACATGGTCTGCGGCAACAGCAGGGTCCGCCACGCGTGCCTCCGCAACAAGCCGCTCTTTTTCCGCGGTTTCCACGGCGGTTTCCATGGAGTCCAGTTCGCGCTGCTCCTTAAAACTTAATCGAGTGCGTTTGCTTGTTGCCACACCCGCGGCTTTGGCGGCGCGGTTTCCTTCCATGCGCGTTGTGCGGTCGCGCTCGGCCACTTCTTTTTCCGCGCGCTCCAAACACGCCATGGCTTGATCAAGACTTGCCACCACCGACACGCTGGCGTCGGGCGCGCCAATGACGGCGATGCTTTTTGCCAAGCGCTTCAACATGGTGCGATCATGCGTGACCAACAATACGGCACCGGGAAAAGATTCAATCGACTCCTCAAGCACTTCAAGCGTTGGAATGTCCAAGTCGTTGGTGGGTTCGTCAAGCACCAGAATGTCGGCGGGCTCAAGCATCATGCGCGCAATGTGCGCGCGCGCTCGCTCGCCACCAGAAAGATTTTTCACGGTTTGCAAAAGTTGCGCGTCCTTGAAAAGAAATCGCCGCGACCATGCGGTGATGTGCATGGAGCGACCTTGAAAATCCACAACTTCGCCCAGCGGACAAATGGCGTCGCGCAGCAATGTATTTTCTGGAATGTCGGTTCGTTGCTGTCGCAAAATCACAACGCGCGGCATTGGATCGGCAAATCGAATGTCGCCCGTGTCGGGTTTCATGTCGCCGCATAAAATGCCTAAAAGCGTGGTCTTTCCGCTGCCATTTGGGCCCATCAAGCCAAGGCGATCGCCTGGCGCAATTTCCAAATCAAGATCGCGAAACAGCGTGCGGCCATCAAAGCCTTTGCTAATACCGGTGGCCACAACCAAGCGACGCGTACGGCGACCACTGGCGGTGAAATCCACGCGCGCGCCACCCGCGCCCGCGGCCTCATTGCGCGCGGCGATGGCGCTGAGCACATCGCGGCGATCGGCGCTCTCATCAATGCGGCTCTTGGCCTTGGTACCGCGGCCTTGCGGACCGCGCGACAACCAGACATCGTCCATGCGGACTTCGTTGGCAAGCGTGGCTTCGGCGCGACCTTGCGCCTCTAGAAATTCATCGCGGCGCTTCAGGAACTCGCTGTAGTTGCCTTCGATCATGAGCGTGCCTTGCGGATAGGCGCGGCTTAATTCCAACACGCGCGTTGCCACGCGCTCAAGGAACGCGCGATCATGTGTCACGAACACGCATGCGCCCGCGCGAATGTCATTGGTGCCGCGCGATAAAAATTGTTCAAGCCAGCGAATACCTTCAACATCCAAATGATTTGTGGGCTCGTCAAGCAGCAACAAATCTGGCGTGCCCCCCGCTTCGCACAAACCGCAGGCAATTGAAAGGCGTTTTTTCCATCCACCTGAAAGCAATTCCACGGGCTCGTCCATGCGTGAATCTGGAAAACCAAGTTTGCCAAGAATCACACTGCCAAGAACTTCGGCCTCAAGCGCGTCGCCGTGCACGCTTGCGGACTTCAACGCGGCGGCGGTTGCGGCCGAGCGCGGCGTAAGACCTGCGGGAAAATCATCGCGCTGACTTACAAACACAATCACCGCGTTGCGCTGTGTACGCACCAAACCGTGATCGGGTTCTTCAATTCCTGCAAGCATGCGCAGCAGCGTGGTCTTACCGGCGCCGTTGGGGCCAATGAAACCAACGCGGTCGCCGTCGGCAACGCTAAATGAAACGCCGCTGAATAATTCGCGCAGGCCGTGTGACTTTGAAAGATCTTTTGCGGTGATAAGCATGATTGGTCAACCCGAGCGAAATGTCGGGTCGGCGATCATACGAGAAACGCGCCGCAATGCGCCACTGCGTGAAAGTGCCACGGCTCGTGGCTAAATACTCTTGTCAAGTTCTTGTAAATCAGAAATCAATTGTTTATTGACTAGCCGCGCTTTGACAATATATTTTTCACGCGCTCATTGACCCATTACGCCCCGCTACCGGCTTGCACTACGGGTTGCGCGCCGCGATCGCTGACCAAAACCACAAGCAAATTGCTCACCATTTGCGCTTTTTGCTCGGCGCTCATGACCGCCAATTTCTTGGACTCAATTTGCGCCATGGCCAACTCCACCATGCCCACCGCGCCTTCAACAATTTTAAATCGCGCCGCCACCATCGCCGACGCCTGCTGACGCTGCAACATGGCCGCGGCAATTTCGGGCGAGTAACTCAAACTAGAAATGCGGCTTTCCAACACTTCAATGCCCGCGCCACCAAGACGGCCATCAAGTTCTTCTTTCAATTTTGCGCCAACCAAATCCGTGCTACCGCGCAAACTGGTGCCGTTCACATCGGGCGAGTCGTAGTGATAGCGGCTTGCCAAATTGCGCAGCGCGGACTCGCTTTGAATCTCCACATAGCGCTCATAATTTTGCACGGCGAACAGCGCCTCGGCTGTATCAACAACGCGCCACACAACAACCGCCGCAATATCAATTGGGTTGCCGTCAAGATCGTTCACCTTCACGGGGTGTCGAGAGCGCGTGGCCTCGCGAATCACTTTTCCCATTGGATCTTTCACGGCCTCTGTCTCAAACGCACCAGTTTCAAATGTGCGCACGCGCAGCGTGATGTGTTTCTTGGATGTGAACGGATTCGTCCAGTGAAATCCAACTTTGCGAACCGTGCCGCGATAATGGCCAAACAGCACCATCGCGCGACTTTCATTGGGACCCACCACAAAGAAACCCACGACACAAATAATCAGTGAAAGAAAAATCAACACGGCCAAAATAATTGGCGGCGGTTCCTGCTTACGCACGCCGTCCATGAAAATGGCGATGTCGAACACCAGAACAAAGATCCACAGCGGCACAATCAGCCAACCCGAAAATGGCTTGAACAGATTCTCGCGAAACAGCGACGCACCGAGCAATCGTTGCGTGGATGCGGCGCCGTCACTTGATGTTGTTGATGTGGTGCTAGTCATGCGCTCATTCTAGTTTTGTTTAAAAAAACCACAACTTTCGAACCGCGGTGGCGCGAGATGATGTTGGCGACCGCGCAAGCGGACCAAATTCCCGCGTCGCAGAAAGGGTGGCACCACAAGCGAGTTTAGCACCCGTGCAAGCCCCGCTTGTGCGGGGTGCGTTGTCTGAGCGACTATTCGAGAACCTCATAGAAAAGCGCAAATTGTCCGCGCCCTCACTTCAAATTAAATGGCGAAGTACTTGGCCTCTGGGTGATGCACAATAATCGCGCTGGTGCTTTGCTCCGGGTCAATCTGCCAATTTTCAGACAAGTGACAACCAATCCGCTCTGGCTTTAGAAGCCTGAAAAGTTTTTCCTGATCGCTCATCTCGGGGCATGCGGGATAGCCAAAGCTGTAGCGGCTGCCACGATATTTCTGAGTGAACAATTCCTTCAGACGCGGACTGTCATCGTTGCCAATGCCAAGCTCGGCGCGAATGCGTTTGTGCCACAGTTCGGCCAACGCTTCGGCGCACTCAACGCCCATGCCATGCAAGTAGAGATATTCCGTGTATTCGTTGCGCTCAAAAAGCTGCTTGGCGCGGTGGCTTACTTCTATGCCCATGGTGACGCAGTGAAATGCAACAACATCACGTTCGCCGGAATTGGCGGGACGGAAAAAATCGCTTATGCACAAACTTTGGCGCGCGGTTTGTCTTGGGAAAGTGAAGCGCTCTAACTCGCGCTCGGGATCGGTTGGGTCGTACACCACCAAGTCGTTCGCTTGGCTGGCGCACGGAAAAAATCCGTACACAACGGCGGGGCGTAAAATATTTTCCTGCTTGCATTGCGCTTTCAGACGCTCAAAAATTGGCTCGGCGGTATCGCGAATCAGCGCTTCGTGTTGCTCTTCCGTCATGTCGCCGCGCTTAAAACCCCATTGACCGCGGTACAGCGCAATCTTGTTCACATATGGATAAATGGCGTCAAGATCAATGGATTCAACAAGGCGATCGCCCATGAATGGCGGCTTGGGAACTGGAATATTTTGATCCACATCGCTGCGGCCAGGCGCGGTGGCGATTGCGGAATCTGCGGCTTCAAGTCGTTGACCAACTTTTGCGTCCACTTCGGCGCGCTTGGTCAGTCGCGCGGAAATTTCCTCATCTACTTTTGCAAGCGTGCCGTCGGCTAGCGCGTTGCAAACTGAAAGTCCTTCAAAGGCGTCCTTGCCGTAGTACAGCGGGCCTTGATACACGCCGCGCAAATGACCTTCGGCGTAGTGACGCGTGAGCGCCGCACCACCCAACATAATGGGCACGCGAATGTTGAGCTCATTGAGCTGCTTTAAATTTTGCTCCATCACGGTGACGCTTTTTACAAGCAAGCCACTCATACCAATCGTGTCGGCGCCGGTGGATTTCCACGCGTCGATAATTTGTTGCAGACTTTGCTTAATGCCAATGTTGTGAACCTTGAAACCATTGTTGGACAAAATGATGTCCACCAAATTTTTGCCAATGTCATGCACGTCGCCAGCCACAGTGGCCAACACAATGGTGGCTTTGGGTTTCTCGGCAACGCCTTTTTTTGCCATAAAAGGCTGCAAAAAGGCCACGGCTTTTTTCATCACGCCAGCGCTCTGCAACACGAATGGAAGTTGCATGGTGCCGGCGCCAAACAATTCACCAACGGTTTTCATGCCCGCAAGCAAATGATCATTGATAATCACAAGCGGCTCGTACTTGGTCATGGCTTCAGTCAACGATTCCGCAAGCACACCGTCGTCGCCATCAATAATGTGGCGCTGCAAACGTTCCTCTAGCGGAAGGTCGGCCATTCCCTTCTTCTCAACTTTTTGTTCCTCGCCATCTGGAAACAAACTGATGTAATACAACAGCGGATCAAATTCCGCGGGCTTGCCGTCAGGTCGCGTGTCGCCGCGGCGATCAAAGATGAGCCACTCGGCGGCTTCCCATTGCTCTTGCGGAATTCTATTTTTTGGAAGTAGTTTGGAAAAGTGAACAATGGCGGCGGTCAGTCCACGCTTGCGGGCCTCGACCAAGAACACGGTGTTGAGCACGGTGCGCGCGGAAGGTTTCAAGCCAAATGAAATGTTGGACAAGCCAAGAATGATTCCGCAATTTGGAAACTGCTTGGCGATTAATTCAATTCCATCAAGCGTTTGATAGCCAAGCGCGCGGTCGTCCTCATTGCCAGTGGCGATGGTGAATGTCAGCGGATCAAAGATGAGGTCGTTCTCATCAAGTCCCCACTTGCGCGTGAACAAGTCGTGAATGCGTGTTGCAATTTCAAGCTTTCTTTGCGCTGATTTCGCCATTCCGGCTTGTGGATCCTCATCAATGGTCAACGCCACGCACGCGGCGCCGTAGCGCTTAAGCAACGGGCACACCGTGTTCATGCGGCCTTCGCCATCCTCCAAATTAATGGAGTTCACAATGCAACGGCCCGCGGATCTTTTTAGACCGGCCTCAAGCACTGGCCACTCCGTGCTGTCAAGCATCAGCGGCGCGTTCACTTGTCGCACAACGCGCGAAACAAATTCAGCCATGTCGGTCACGCCGTTGCGGCCAACAAAGTCAACGCACACATCAAGAAGGTGGCTGCCGTCTTTCATTTCTTCGCGCGCCATTCCAATGAGTTGATCCCACTGCTCCTCATCAAGCAGGCGCTTGAACTTGCGGCTGCCGTTGGCATTGGTGCGTTCAGCAACAATTAAAAATGAGTTGTCCTGCTTGAACTCCGTCATGCTGTACAAACTGCTGCAACCTGGAGTTTGCGCCGTGGTAATGCGCGGAGTGCGCGCGCGCGACTCGCCAAGAACATTTCGCACTTCTTGAATGTGTTGCGGAGTTGTGCCGCAACAGCCGCCGACAATGTCGATCTTGTATTCGTCAATGAAGCGGCGCATGGCAATGGCAAATGCGTCGGCGCGCAATGGATATTCCGTACGGCCGTCAAGCAAAATAGGTAATCCCGCGTTTGGAATCACGCTAACGGCGCGGTCCCAATGCTTCGCTAAATACGCGATATGTTCGGCCATTTCCACTGGTCCAGTGGCGCAGTTCAAACCCAAACTGGCGATTGGAAATGGCTTCAATGCGTTGACCACCGCGGCCATGTCACTTCCAAGCAACATGGTGCCGGTGGTTTCCATGGTCACGCTTACCAAAATTGGAATGTCATTGACGGTACGGCCCGATTGCGCAAGCGCGTCAATGCACGCGTTGATAGCGCACTTCACTTGCAACAAATCTTGGCATGTTTCAATCATGAAACAATCAACACCGCCATCGATCAATCCGCGCGCCTGTTCGCAGTAGGAGTCAAGCATGGATTCCCAGTCGGTATTGCCCAGCGTGATCAACTTTGTGCCCGGCCCAATGGAGCCCGCGACAAAGCGTGGGCGATCTTTTGTGGCGTGCTTATCGCAAGCCGCGCGCGCAATCTGCGCGCCAAGTTTGTTTAACTCGCGCGTCCAAGCCACCATCTCTGGATCAAAGTCCGCGCCCACAAGTTTGTTGGAGCCAAAAGTGTCGGTTTCCACAACATCGGCGCCAGCCAAAAGAAAAGTTTCGTGAATGCGCTGAATCATGTCGGGGCGCGACTTCACAAGAATGTCGGTGCAATTGTCGCGGCCCAAATAATCTTGCGGCGCGCAATCTGTGCAAGAGTGAATGCTTGTTCCCATGGCTCCGTCAAAAAGAAGCACTCGTTTTTGCAATGTGTCTAAAAAGCGGCTGGCCATGCGGCAACTATATATGGACAGCGACGGGTATTCAACCGTGTATCCGGATAAACGGATAGATCAAACATGTGCCAGAGCGTGTACAAATGACAAAGCAATGAAACCTAGCCATCTTTCCCTTCTTTTTTGTGCTATGTGCGTTGGCGCATTTTGTGGCTGCAGTGCTCCAAAGGCGGCTGCCACCACGCCAAATGCTGACCATTGGCAGCCCAAGACCCCCATTACCCAAGAAATTGCGTTGGCCACTTTTGATGAAACCTGGAACACCGTTGAGCAATCCGATGTGGAACTCGACCATGGTGGAGTGGATTGGGTAGCAGTGAAAGTGGAATTGCGACCCAAGGCAATGAACGCAACCAGTCGCGAGGAGTTGCGCGCGATTCTTCAAGACATGTTGTCACGACTCAAGCGCAGCCACTTTGGAATTATTCCCGCTGAAAGCGCGGCCGCGTTGGCCAAAGAGGATTCTCCCAAGCACGCAGATACATCTACGTCAAGTGATTTAGATACAAATGTGCCGACTGCCGCTTCCACGCTGGAAAAATTTGGGAACGTCGCTAGTGAAAAGGAAGTGCCGTCAGAAAAGCCAGCCGCCATAAAACCTGAAACAAAATCCAAACGCGCCGCGGAGGCCGAGGCTTCGTTCGGTCTTACTCTAAGGTTTATTGAAAAATTGCCAACTGTCACAGGAGTGCGAACCAACTCCCCCGCCGACAAAGCTGGTGTGCAGATGGGTTGGATCGTGAAGTCCGTTGACGGAGTGGATATGGGCACGGAGCAATCAGACGCCACCGATGGAACGGCCAAGTATGTTCAAGAACTTATTTTGCAGAGCGTCGACGCCGGCGAAATAGAGAGTCAAGAAACGTGGATCTTTCAGAGCAAGCCAGGCGAGTTGCATACGACCGAATTGACACGGGCTCGTAGCGAAGGAATAAGCACGAAACTAGGTCTTTTACCGCCATTTCAAGTGCGCTGCGATGAACGAGTGTTGAGCAAGAAAGAATTACTGGCACTTGGATTACCCGATGACTTCAACATTGTGGTGATCGGCTTCAACATTTGGATGCCCGCGATCGCGCAAAAAGTAGACGAGGCGTTTCAACGACATCTGAACGCCGACGGAATGATTATTGATTTGCGCGGAAACCCTGGTGGCGCGGGTGGCATGGCCATGGGCGTTGCGGGTCATGTCATGGATGAACCTAAAAGTTTGGGCACCATGCGCACGCGAGACACTACGCTTGAGTTCAAAGTGAATCCAAGACGCAGCACGCCGCAAGGCGAGCGTGTGGAACCATTCGCGGGTCCGGTTGCGATTGTGATGGATCCCCTTTCAGCGAGCACCAGCGAAATCTTCGCGGGCGGTTTGCAGAAACTTGGTCGCGCGCGAGTATTCGGCCGCACGAGCGCTGGCGCGGCGCTGCCCGCACAAATGAAATCGCTCGCTTCGGGTGATGCGCTTCTCTTCGCATTCGCCAATTTCACATTGCCCGACGGCTCCACCATTGAAGGCGTAGGCGTTCTTCCTGATCAGCCCACTGGAACGCATCGCGACGATTGGATGCCCAACCAAGACGCCGATGTGAACGCGGCCGCGCGTTGGATCACTGAGCAATATCAACCCGCCCAACCTGAGGCTGTGCGCTTGGTGAAATGAATTGATTCCCGCGAGCAGAATGAACGCAAAAATTGCCTAATTTGCTTGATATTGCTTGTTCAATCACTTCATGCGCATTGCCTTTCAAACCCAGATCGCACAATCATGCTCACAAGAATTTTGATTTTCAAAGGTACACTTGTCGCTCTTCAAAGGAACCCCATGAAATCATTCGCAATTGTCATTCTGTCCTTGGCTTTCTTCGCACCAACTTTGCACGCGCAAGGCGACGCCTTTGGTTCAAAGCCAAGCGCTGATCAGACGCCCGCGGCAACAAGTCCCGCCGCAAGTCCAACCACGCCCCCACCCGCAACTTCAAGTTCACCAAAAAAAGTTGGTCAAGGTGATGAACTCACCCCCGCCGCGCCAGCGACATCAGGTGCTAGCCCAAACGCATTCATCACGCCGCTGAATCCTCAACCCGCGGGACCACTTCCAACCGCCAACGATATTTTCACAAAAGGTATCGCTGCCATTGGCGGTGAAGCGGCTATTCGCAAACATACTTCCATGGTGACCAAGGGAACATTGTCAATGACAGCGGCTGGTATGTCTGGCAAATTGGAAATCATTTCGCTTGCTCCAAATAAAATTCTCTCCATTATGGAATTTCCAGGTGTTGGAAAAATCACACAAGGTTTCGACGGCACAGTGGGTTGGAGCATGAACCCAATGCAAGGACCAAGCTTGATTGAGGGTCCTATGTTGGAGGAACTGAAAAAATCCAGCGACATGTATAAAGACCTTGATCCAAGCAAGATTTGGGACAAAGCTGAAACCAAAGGCGCGGTCAATTTTGGCGGCGTTCCTTGCTATGAAATTATTGTTTCTGGCGGTCCTGGAGATGGCGCCTTGTATTACGAAATCCAAACTGGCTTGACGCGTGGCATGGTGCTGACCGTGGAAAGCCCTATGGGCAAAATGCCGTCGACCACCATTATGAGTGACTACAAGGAATTTGATGGCGTGAAAATTGCCACGCGCACTGATGTTGAAGCGATGAACATGAAACAAGTTCTTGTTGTTGATTCAGTGGATTACAAATTAGTTGATCCATCCATCTTTCATTTGCCACCAGAGATTAAGGCGCTTGTAGGTGGCGCCAAGAACCCCGCAGCGGCTGGCGCAGCGAGCGGCGCAAAGAAGCCGGCGAATCGAATTCGAGTGAAACCAGCTGCGACCAATGGATCGGCCACAAGTGCTGCGCCCACACCAACCACACCCGCTCCAACAACGCCGCCCGCAGCTGCGCCAACACCTCCACCCGCAATCCCACCAGCCAGCGGAAATCCATAATTCCACGTGACCAGATCTGTTGAAAAACACCGTATTTCAATGACGTTCTATTCATCATGAATCTTGGCTATCAAAAAGTTTTTGTAACCACGCTCTTGGGTTTTTGCCTGGGTGCTTCCGCAAATCAACTTGCGGCTCCAGCCAAACCGACCAATGAACCAACCGTGGACGCAGTTGTGCAACGAGTCATTGATGTCACTGGTGGCACAAAAGAAATTCAATCGCTGCGCATTGAAGGAGTGGTCAGTTCACCGCAAGGCATTACGCAAATACAAATGCTTGTTCAAGGCGCGGGTCCTGAAAAATTCCGAGTCATACAGAAATTGCCTGGCGGTCAAAGTATGGAAAGCGGAACCAACGGAGACTTGGCGTGGTTGCGAAGTCCGATCGACGGTTCGTGGCGCCTACTGGATCGACGCGGCGTGCTTACCGCGTCTGTCGGTGTGCTTCCCTACCGAATGATGATCGCCATCTTTGAACGATTTCCCAATCGCAAACTTGGTCCGTTGGAAATGAAAGATGGTGTAATGTGCCGGCGCGTTGACATGAAGGACCGCGAAGGCCTGGAGGCCACGGCGTGGATTGAAGAATCCAGCGGGAAAATGCGGGTTTTGCAGACTTCGGAAGCCGCAACTTCAGGGGTGCCCACCGTGATGACCATTGAAGCGTGGACCAAAGTCGGTGAGCTGGATATTCCGCGGCGCATTTCTATTCGGCGCGGCGAGTCGCTCACCACAAGTGATTTCACCACCATTTCTGGCGATCCAATTGATTCCGCCTTGTTCGCGCCGCCAACTGAAGTTGTACTACTTTCCAAGGGTCAAGACCCATTGAAAAAAACATCGACCTCTTCTTCAATTGATGCCCCTAAGATAAAGCCCTGAACTTTTTCGAACATCATTTTCTGAAAACACTTTCATGAAAAATATTGTCATTCAACTTGCAAATGTGAACAAGCGCTTTGGCGCGTTGCAGGCTGTGCGCAATGTCAGTTTTGAAATTCAGCGCGGGCAAGTCTGTGGATTTCTTGGACCAAACGGCGCGGGTAAGAGCACCACCATCCGCATGGTCATGAGCATCTTGCTTCCGGACTCGGGTTCAATCACAGTGCTTGACGGCTCCGCGCTTGACGCCAAAGATCGCATTGGATATTTGCCAGAAGAGCGCGGCGTGTATCGAAAAATGCGTGTGGCGGATTTTCTACGTTTTATGGCCAAACTGAAAGGCATTGCGCGCGCCGATGCCGACGTGCGTATTCGATCGTGGCTTGAGCGCGTGGAATTACCCAACGTTTCTCAAAAACGCTGCGAAGAACTTTCCAAGGGAATGCAGCAAAAATTGCAGTTTGTTGGGGCGGTTTTGCATGAACCCCCCTTGTTGATTTTGGACGAGCCATTTTCCGGCCTTGACCCTGTGAACCGCCGCCTACTCAGTTCGGTGGTGCGTCAGTTGAAAGAAAGTGGCACCACGATTTTATTCTCCACGCATCAAATGGAACAGGCGGAAGATTTATGTGATCAAGTGCTGCTGATCCACAAGGGCGAAAAAGTACTGGACGAAACCATGTCCCAAATTCATAGCCGATTTGATCCGCGCACTATTTTGGCGCAACCCGCCAACTCCATTGATGCCGCAACACAAGCGCTGAAAGTGGTGGCTGGAATTGAATCCATGCGTTGGTCCCTCGAGCAAAAATCATTTGAGATTCGACTACTTGAAGGCGTGGATCCTCAGCGCGCAATGGTGGAGATCATGCGCGCCACGCCTTTGCGCCGGGTGGAATTGCAACGCGCCACGCTGGATGATGTCTTTGTGAAATTAGTCGGCGACTCATTTACAAAATTCGAGGCAACCTCCGCCACAGAACAAGTCAAGGTGACCCATGGCTGAGCGCGGAGCAACTCGCCGCATACGCGTAATCGCCTGGCGCGATTTCCGCTACACGGTTCTCACCAAGGGCTTCTTGATTGGCGCCATCATTTTGCCTGGCATCATGTTCGCCGCAATTCCATTACTACCACTGTTGATCGATTCAAAGACCGCGCCGCTCACGGGCCGCGTGGCGGTGATCGATCCATCAAATTCCATTGCAAAAGCCCTTGAAATCACGCTTCGCAAGACTCCGGCCGAAACCATTGATTTGGACGAGGACGCAACCAACACCTCCACAACCGATGTTGCGCTGACCGTGGAAAGTGTGCCCGACCCATCCCGCGCCGCAGATTTGCGCCTGCAACTTCGGGATAGTTCGCTTCAAGCATTGATCATCATCTCGTCCAACGCCGATGGTCCATCCACGGAACTTCTGATTCCAAGCGAAGCCAGTCCACGACACACAACCATCTTGGAGAAATCACTTCGTGAGGCCGTCACCCGAGTGCGCGTGTCCAAAGCCGACGAGGACTATGAACAGATCACGAAACTTTTGGCGCGCCCCAAAATAGACACGCGACGCGTTTCTCCAGATGGCAGTGAATCCAGTGAAAATGCGCAATTACGAATGTTGGTTCCAGCGGGATTCATGGTCCTGCTGTGGATGGCTGTGATCACAAGTGGAAATTATTTACTCACATCCACCATTGAGGAAAAATCCAGCCGCGTGATGGAGGTACTGCTTTCGGCCGTGAGCCCCATTGAGTTGCTCTGTGGAAAATTAGTTGGACAAGCCGGCGTGGCTGGCGTGATGTTGTTGATGTACGGCGGCGTGGGACTTGCGGGTCTTGGCGCGGTTGCAATGTTGGATGTTGTTCCGCTGCCCCACTTGCTTTGGTTGGTGGTGTGGTTCCCATTGGCGTACTTCACCGTGGCGGCGATCATGGTCAGCTTGGGCAGCGCGGTGTCAGACCTTCGCGAGGCGCAATCGCTGATCGGTCCAGCCATGATTTTGCTTACAGTTCCGCTGATTTTGTGGTTTCCAATAGTGGAAAATCCCAACGGCACTTTGGCCACGGTGTGCAGTTTCATTCCCCCCGCCGCGCCATTTGTGATGATCCTTCGCTTGACCGGCGCAAACGAATCCGTTCCTCTTATGCAAGCATTGCTTGCCATATTTGTGAGCGCGGCCACCGTGGTGGCTATCTTGTGGGCCGGCGCGCGCGTGTTCCGTGTTGGCGTGCTCATGCAAGGCAAGCCGCCAAGTCCAATGGAACTTCTGCGCTGGATCAAGGCGCGATGAACAACGCATGAACTTCGAGACCACTTTGATCCTGGTGTGGATCAGCGTGCTGCTGTTCGCCACAACCATTATTTATTCTTTGTGGTGGTCTCTCTTTTGGGATCGCTCGCGGGGCCAACGGCGCTGTCCAAAATGCTGGCATCATGTGCAAGAGCGATTTCCATTTCGCTGCAACGAGTGTGGCTACCTCACAATTTTTGAGGGCAATTTATTTCGCACGCGGCGTCGCTATGGCTGGGCCACGATTGCAATTCTTGCCCTGATGACTGGAACGTTATGGTTGCGCGACCAACTTTCAACACGAAGTTGGTGGTCGCTGTTTCCAGATCGCATGGTCATTGCCATGTTGCCTTTGGCCGACGACGGCGAAACCTTTCGAGAAATTCCTTTGTACTTGGCAAACTGTTTAATGCGCGGCGAAATGAGCGACGCCAATCGACTGCGGCTTCTTTCGCAGTGCGTCCACGGCGACTCGTGGGCCACGCCTGGGAGTTATCAATGGCTGAATAAATTTGCTTCCATTGTCGAGAAAATTGACCTTTTTCCACCTAATGCGCCAGTGTCCGATGCCACCATGGATGAAATTGAACAAGGCCTCAACGCCCTGGCTCCTGTGATTATTTTAGATATGCCCATGAAGTGGAATTCAGTGGAACCCATATTTATTTCAGTGAATGTCATGGATTGGTGGCCCGCACAATCGGAAGTGACTTTGCGCGTGACCGCGGTCAATGACATTCCCGTTACGGCGTCCGCGCTCGAAAGACTCACGCACGAAGTCTGGCAGCGCGCAACCGCCGCCAACGCCAACAACACCACGTTCACAATCAATTTTGATTCACTTCCTGTGGGCACCCACAATGGTGAAATTTCAATCGCCTGGGAATCCAATTTGCCGGCTTCCACCAACGCGCCACTTGGATCGCATGCGAAAGGCGTTGTCACAAAGTCAGTCAATATTGATGTGCAGCCAACAAAAGAAATTCTTTCCCCCATTGCAAATTCCGAATTGGACGCGCTTGTGAAAGAGGCTTTCGAACCTGGACTGATTCGTTGGCCCGAGGGCAACGCGCGCCATGCGTTCAGCTATCAACCCTACAAAACTTCTTCAAGCGAATTGGATGCCATCGCCTTTGGAATGATTGTGGAAGCGATGGAAAATGGCGTGCCGCGCCGGCGATTGAATGTGTGGTGGCGCGGCGGTCGTGGTGGCTCGCGCACTGGATTTGAAATTATGCTTGAGGACCAAATTGCCCTTGATCACGCTGAAAAGAGCGATAATTGGACCCTGCGTATTCGCGGCGACGAAATCTTGGCGCGGCGCGTGGCGGGCATGTATGGCAATGCGCCAATCACGCAGTGGTGGTCGGGTCAAGTTGAAATTCCAATGAATGTGTCCGATCGCACAAGCGACCGCACCACTGGTCGGTCTGATCGCGGCCGCGCCTGGGTGTTGCAAGGACCTTCGGCTGATGTGAAACCGAAATCAAATTAAGTTCCCGTGGCAGTGTGTACTATTTAAAATATGCAACGCAATTTGTGGGCACCGTGGCGCATGGCATATATCCGCGATCTTGAATCGCAGGCATCGCAATCCAAAATCAATCCGCCCGCCGACTCTGACGGAAATTTTTTACTGGCGTCATGGAAAAATCCGCAACTCGATGACGTGCAACACGTGGTCTATCGCAACGAACACGGTTTGATTTTGCTCAATCGATATCCCTATGCCAATGGCCACTTGCTAGTTGCTCTTGGCGACGCGCGCGCGCGGCTGATGGATTACTCCATGACACAACGCGCGCACTTGTGGAGTCTGGTGGACTTGGCGGCCGCACTTGTGGATGTGGCACTGCGTCCGCAAGGCATGAACATTGGCGTGAACGAAGGCCGCGCTGGCGGCGCCGGACTTCCGCAACACACGCACGCGCATATTGTTCCGCGCTGGAATGGCGACACCAATTTCATGTCCACCGTGGCCGGCGCGCGCGTGGTTCCAGAGTCACTTGACAGCGTGGCCGCGCAATACAAAATTGCTTTGCCAGAAGCGCAAAAACGAATGGGCGAACGCTGATTTCGTGCATAGACTAAGTCTTCGACTCTTTGCCCCGTTGGGTGACCTTTGACCACGCGTCCGGACCGATGCGAACCCCTAGGGATCCCTACTTAATGGCTGCGTCAATGATCATGCCTCTCGCGTTCGCGCGGCGTGGAAGATCGGGAACGATGGCCGGGGAACCCACGTGAATGCGGGGTTCGGGCAACATCGTCAGAGAGCGCTTCCTTGTGAAGCGACAGAATTTATTTCTGTTCCTCCGACGGGGCAAAGAGCCGAAAACACAAAATGCTTTTGCACACAAGTTCATCCGCCTATGCTTTGCGAATCGGATGAGCGCCCCCACTGAAATTAAACGCGACGCGCGAACAACCGAAGG
>CAJACJ010000156.1 GCA_903938205.1 uncultured bacterium | reverse complement strand
CGCACGAACCGGATCATGTTTTGCCGATTCCATTTCGCTCCAGTCGCCGCTTGTTGCTTCAATAAGAGCTGCAGAAAATGCGTGCGGTTGGCACAGCGCTGCAAGCGCAGTCATGCCACCCAAACTAAATCCACCAATGGCGCAGCGAGACATATCAAATTCTGGAAATTGTTTCAGCGCGTCAAGCACGCCAGGAATTTCACTCAGCAACTCTTCGATCACTTCTAACGAGAATTGGGAAGTTTGCTTTTCGGGCACGGCTCGTTCTCCATGCGCGGGCAAATCAAGCGCCACGGTGGCAATGCCTGCGCGTGACAAGCGCAAATAGCGGCCGCTGTCCAATTCTTTTTGCGCGGTGCGGCCATGCAACCACAAAAGAAATGGCACGGGTTCTAGCGGTTTTTCGGCTTCTTTGTTAAAGCGCGGGTGAATAAGCAGGGTTGGTGTGTTGGCGCGACCAAGACGCAACACGCGGCTTTGCGCCACCAAAGAACGGGGAAGTGTTGTTGCAAGGTCGGGCATGTTAAATCGAGTCAATCGGCAAACATCGCAAGGCGGCAGATTAGCGGGGGCATATTCCCAAGACACACTAACATTACGCAATGCTCCATGTGCTCGCCGGCGAATTTAAATCCCGCATTCTGAAGACTCCCACCGATGACGCCATCACGCGTCCAATGGGAAGTCGCACCAAGGAAGGTTTGTTCAATGTGTTGCGTGGTTGGTTTGAAGGCGCGCGCGTGCTTGATTTGTTCGCAGGTGTGGGCACGCTTGGTTTGGAGGCTGTGAGCCGCGGCGCCATCAAGGTGTTCATGGTGGAGAAGGACCGAAAAATATTTGCGCTGCTGCGCGACAATATCGAATCGCTAGGTTGTGGTGACCGCGCTATCGCTGTGCAAGCCGACGCTCTTGGTGAAGCCGCGATCATGGCGGCGCAACCAGAGGTGAATGTGGTGCTGATGGATCCGCCGTTTGCATTGGTGGAAACCGAGGAAGGTTTGAAAGAAGTTCTTGATCAAGCGGCGCGCACGCGCTCACTATTTTTAGGCAAGGGATTTCTTGTGATCCGCTTGCCGACTGTCTCAGATCCGCCACCAGCCATCGCGGGCTTTGATGGGCCGGAAATTCGCGCCTATGGAAATCAGCAGAATGTGCTGCTGTATATGCCACATTTTGAAAGTCCATCGGCGTGATCGAATTACAATTGTGCGTTGTTCGCGCGCGGGCGCAATGACAATGCGCGTTGGTGTTTGTAAAGTTGGCTGTTGGAACATTGCGCCGCATTCCTGCCGTGTGACTTTTTGAAGGTGAACCATGCAACCATTCTCCGTCTCTCTCATTCTTGCCGCCGCTGGAAACAGCACTCGCTTTGGCAGCGACAAACTGGGCCAAGATTTGGGCGGTCGTCCGTTGTTGTTGCGCAGCGTTGAATTATTCACCAAGCGCGATGAGGTTCGCTCCATCATTGTCGCGGCGCCTCCAGAAAATATGACGGAGTTCCGCGATCGCTTTGGAGCGCAGTTAAGTTTCCACGGCGTCACCATTGTCTCTGGCGGAACCATCGATCGTTGGGAAACAATTCGCAACGCGCTCAAGGCAGTGCCCGCCGACGCCACGCACATTGCCGTGCATGATGCTGCGCGGCCCGCCACCAGCGATGACTTGATCTCGCGCGTGTTTGAGGCGGCCAAGTTGCACGACGCCGTTATTCCCGCGCTGAATGTGGCCGACACGCTCAAGCGCGTGAGTGAGGAGAGCGTGGAGGCGCAGCAAGAGGATTCCATCGCCGATTCCATTTTGGGTGAGGACGCTGAAATGTCCAAGGCAAAAGGCCGATTTGTACAGGCAACTGTGGATCGACGCAATCTTGTCGCGGTTCAAACGCCGCAAGTATTCAAGGCGGATGTGTTGCGCCGCGCGTATGCGCAAACTGATCTCAGTGGCGTGACCGACGACGCGTCATTGGTAGAGCGAATGGGAACAAAGGTGTTGGTGGTGGATGGCGAGTTACGCAATCTCAAGGTGACCGTGCCTGAAGATTTGCGAACTATTCGATTGCTATTGGGAATTGCCGCCCCAGAAGGCCGCGCGGTTCATAAACGGTTTTAATTCAACGTGTTCAACGCATGAAGATGATCTGCGCTTTGGGCGAGCGTGATGTACACGTCATGCTAAATATATGAATGAAATTTCATCACGGATGTCCGCAGAAATTTTCTCACATATCAGATTGAATGGACGCCGACTCTAGTTGATAAAGACCCACAAGCCAATTCTCAACCAAGTATGGGTCAACCTTAAACTTTCCACTGACCGTTCCAAAGTTGTACGTGTGACGGCGTCCTGGTTTCACGGGCACGGCCAACTTCACTTCAATCGCGTCATACGGCGTTGGAGGAACTCCAATGCAGCACCCATCCCATTGATTCAGCATGGCCAGGATTTCGCTGCTTTCCTGCAGCATTAATGGGAAAGCCATGTAGCCCTCAATGCGAATCCACTTGCCGTCAAGCATGGCCACGCGCTGCGGAATGTTGTTTTGTTGAAGACGTGGAATGTATGTTTGCGACGCGCTGGTCAAGCAATCCCACGTCACGCGATATGGATTTTCAACCGTGCCCGCGCCCATGATGAGATATTTATTGTCGGCAAGTATTGAGCCGTCGGCTTGTTTGAGAATGTTGCCAGGCACAATCACCGCACTCCCAAGTTTGCGGTCAAGTCCATCTTTAAGCGAGTCGGGCGAAATGACAACGGCCGCAGCCTTGGTCTTGGCGGCAAGATTGCTGGCAGGCGCGGTGGATGTGTTGACTATTGCGTTTGAGTTTTTGTTGCTGGTATTCGAATTGCTAGCGGGGCTTGTGGCTGAAGCGGGCGCGCTTGTTGTTGCGGAAGTATTTGTCTTGGCCGTTGATGGCGTGGATGAAATAGGTGTGACCGCTGTCGTTGTCGCTGGCGTGCTGGTCTTTGCAGTGGTTGTTGGTGAAGCAGTTGTTGCGGCGATTGATTGAGCCGGTTTCGCATTCGCAAAGTCATCAACGTCTTTGGATGGGCTATTTGAAACTGGCCAAAAAATAGCTGCAAACCCCGCCAAACACACCAACAGTAATAAGCTCCAGAATATTTTCATCACGCCTCTGGTCTTAAATTGTCAGCCACGGGAGTTCGGTATGCGGTGATGGCTGGCAATACTCCCGCAAGCGCCGACAACACAATGGCGCCAGCGACAATAATGACTGTGCTTCGTGGATCAAGCGTGGGATCAACAACAAGGCCAATGCGAGACTTGAGCGCGCCGGAAGCGACGGCGTTGCCAATCAAGCTCAACGCGCATCCACCAATGGCGCCAGCGAAACCAATCAGCGTGGCCTCGGTTAAAATCATTCCGGTGATGCGCACGCGCGCCACGCCAAGCGCGCGCAACAGCGCGATTTGTTTGCGCCGTTCCGCCATGGAGTTGTGCATTGAAAGCAAAATGGAAATGCCGCTGGACAGCAGCACCGCAACACCAAGAGCAATGAACAACTCGTCAATATTGCCAATGATGGAACGCAGGCGATCAATTTGTTGAGCAGGTTGTGCTACCACAATAGCGGTGTCGCGGCGCAACGCGTCAAATTGTTGTTGAATGGCGGCGCTGGCGTCGCGGCCTGGTCTAGTGGGTAAACGCAGCAAAATACCTGTGATTTTGCGGTCTTCATCGGTCAAGTCCGCCACAGTGGCGGCTTCTTCAATGCCGGCGTGTTCACGTCGCTCTTGCGCGTGCAGAATCCAACTGCTTTCAAGATCTGTAAACACCACGCGGTCATGCGCTGATCCACTGGGTTGCAAAACGCCAACAATCACAAACGGAGATTCTTCGTGCTCATGTGCGTGCGGGCTTGCGCCAGTGCCGTGGGTTAAAACAATTTTTTGGCCGACACGAAGTCCAGTGTCCGCAGCAACGGTTGATCCAAGGCACACTTCAAATAGTTTGGAAGGAAATTGTCCATCCACAAGTTTCCACGGCTCGCCACGCACTGGCTCAAAGCGTGTGAAAAATTCTGGTCCTACCGCGGCCACTGGAAAGCCGCGGAATGAATCTCCCTGCTGCGTTGGCACGACCCAGTCATAGGGAAACCCGTTTTTAATTTCTTGAAATTTGCTCCACGAAATTGGATTGCTTGGCGCGTTGGCGTAGAACACGCCGTTGAGCACGGCAGTCAGTGGGCTTGAGTCCGCGCTCACCAGCAAATGAGTTGTGCCCGTTCCACGCTGAAATGCCTCAAAACTTGCGGTGCGCAGCGAAAGCATGGTGAGCAGCAACGCAGTGGCAACGGCAACGCTTGCGGCGGTAATGATGGTGCTGAGACGGCGTGAGCGCAAACTTTTGACAACAATTGAAATGTCATTCATGCGCGTGCTCCGGTCTGTGTGTGCGAGCGGGCAGTTGAGACGAATGAATCAACTTGGATCACTCGTTCAAAGCGTGACTGCATGGCGCGGTCATGGCTGGCGCACAACAGCGCGGCGCCAGCCTCACGGCACGCTTGTTGAATTAAGTCCATGGCTTGGCTTGCATTCACTTCATCCAGGCTTGCGGTTGGTTCGTCGGCCAGAACAATTGTTGGTTTGCACACAATGGCGCGCGCCACGGCCACGCGTTGTTGTTGACCCACGCTTAAATTGGCAACAGGAACATTCACGCGTTCAATGCCAAGTTTGTTTAATAGTTCGCGCGCGCGCGTGGCGTGTGTTTTTTCTGGTTCGCCCGCGGCCATCAACGCCAATGCAACGTTGTCCTGCGCGCTAAATTCTGGAAGCAAGTGATGCGTTTGAAACACAAGCCCAATGTGGCGCGCGCGAATTCGGTCAGCGGCGCTTTCACTGACACCATCCATGCGTTCACCCGCCACGGAAATGGAACCACTCCGTGCTCGCAGCAAGCCAGCAATCAGCCACAGCAATGTGCTTTTGCCTGAGCCTGAACCGCCAGAAATGAGCGCCATTTCACCCTTGTGTAGCTTGAGTTCTTGAATGCGTAGCGAAAATTCATCGCCGTAATCAAAGTGCACATTTGCGAGTTCAATGGCGTGGTTCATTGGATGAATAGTAGCGCATAGTTAAAATTGTTCAGCAAGCCTAATTTAAATTGATTTCAGATTTTTTTGGTCATCGCGCATTTGAAATTGCGCTCAACCCACATCACCAAGGCCAAGCGCCTTGCCGTAGGTGATCCACAATTTGTGTTTCAGCGCGGCCACGCCAGGCCCGGAAAGTTCTGGATCTTTTTCAATCCATGCATGCGCGTCTTCTCGCGCCACACGCAACAGTTCGCCGTCAGTCACCAAGTTGGCGATTTGAAATGGCGGCAGCCCGGATTGACGACTGCCAAAAACTTCTCCCGGACCACGAATGCGCAAATCAGTTTCCGCGATCACAAATCCATCGTCGGTGTTGCCGATCGCCTCCAATCGTTGCTTGCCATCTTCTGTTGTTGACTGGCCAAGGAACACGCACAAACTTTGCGTGCTTCCACGACCAACGCGCCCGCGAAGTTGATGCAGCTGCGCCAAGCCAAATCGATCCGCATGTTCAACCACCATGACGCTGGCGTTTGAAACATCCACGCCAACTTCAATCACAATCGTCGCCACCAAGGCCTGCACGGTGCCTGCGCGAAACGCGTTCATGGTTGCGTCGCGTTCATCGCGCGCCATTGCGCCGTGCAAACCAGCCAATTTCAAGCCTTTCCACGGTCCGTCCTGCAAATAGCGCAAATGATTGGCGACGT
>CAJACJ010000155.1 GCA_903938205.1 uncultured bacterium | reverse complement strand
TGCGGAAATTAAAACATAATTCGAGTTGACGGTGGTGCTGCGTTCGCAACCCAATGAGTCAAGTGCTTCGCTGAATGCGCGGCTGTCACGAGTGCCAGAGCCGCGCACAATAAGCTCTGAAAGCAGCGTGCTTTCGCCTTCTCCAGCCGTTCCTTCAGGGTCGCCGGCGGTGCCCGCAGGAATGGCGAACGATAATGACGTGGTGGCCATTCCAGAGATTGGTTCAAAGGCCACGGTGAGTCCGTTGCTTAATTTTTCAGTGGTGATGCTCATGATTTGTTCGCTTTCAAGAGTAGATCAGAAAGCCATTCTTCGGCGGTGTGCATGCCGGTTGGTTGATGGCGCAACCAATCTGCGATGCGGAGCGCACCGACCGCAAACAAATCGCGACTCAGCGCGCGGTGTTCCAAAGACAAAATTTCATTCTCCATTTCAAATGTCACGCGATGATCGCCAACCACTTCGCCTTCGCGAATACTGTGAATGTTTGTGTTTGAAATCGTTGCGCCAGACTCACGCAACGCGTCCGCCAACGTGATCGCGGTGCCAGAAGGAGAATCTTTTTTCCGCGTGTGATGTGTCTCGTGAATTGTGATTGAGGCTTGTGAACCTAAAATTGTGGTCGCAATGGACGCCAAACGGGTCAAAATTGCGATTCCAAGTGAAGAATTTGAAATTTTTATTGTGGATATCTTTTGCGACGCATTTTGGATGGCCAAAACACTTTTTTCACTCAATCCAGTCGTTCCAACAAGCAACGCGGCGTTTAATTTTGTCGCAATCTCAACCGCGCGACGCGCGCCATCGTCAGATGAAAAATCGACCACAACATCGGTCTTTTCTGCTGATTCTGGAATGTGGTTCATGACGCACACTATGGAAATCGACGCAACTTTCGAGGCCGCATGTTGTATGGCCTTGCCCATTCTTCCATTGGCACCGACAAGCACAAGTTGGAGAGGTTTTGATGGTTGAAATAGTGTCAAAGTTGTCCAATTTTAAAAAAGTTTCAAAATGTTGTGTAAAGGTACTTCACATTTCGTGTCGATAAAGGTACAAGTATGTGCGGAGACGCTACTGTTACGCAGCGCCTCCTCACTCCGACAACCTAGCGTAACGCATGGGAGCCACACAATGGCTAAGAAGAAGAAGGCTGCTAAGAAGAAGGCTGCTAAGAAGACCACAAAGAAGCGCTAATAGCGTTTCGGTCTGATTAGAACCTTACTGAACAGTTCCAAAAGAGTCGACTTTAAGTCGGCTCTTTTGGTTTTTATTCAGAACAGTCAACGACGCGTCTTGTGTCTATAATCAATGTTGCCAAGATGGACAATTCATTTCTGGCTACAATCCCGAAACGCACGCCTGAAACGTTAAGAGAAAATAAATATGGCCCATGTGATCGCTGAACCTTGTATTGCAACTAAAGACGCTTCTTGCGTCGAAGTCTGTCCCGTGGATTGCATTCATCCTGTGAAGGGCGCCACAACATTCACCGACGCCACGCAGCTGTACATTGATCCAGAAACTTGCATTGACTGCGGACTGTGCGTGGACGAATGTCCCGTGCGAGCCATTTTCCCAAGCGAAGATTTGCCTGCGGAATGGCAGAAATACGTGCAAATTAACGCTGATTGGTTCAAGAAGAAATAAGCGTTTCCAATCGCCGTGGCGAGTTGGCGTGCCCGAAAATCAATACCATGTTTGCAAAAAAGTGAATCACGCTTTGTGATTCACTTTTCTATTTCAACGCGTCAGCGCGTTGTCAATCATTTTTTTCGTGAGACAGTTTCGTCACGCCAATCGCAGCGTCGGCATGTTCGGTCCAATCCACTGCGCGCGAGCCAAGAGCAATTTCACTTTTCAGCGTCTTGCGATATCCCAGCTTGCGAATGATTTCCAGCACATCCGTCCACGTTGGAAATGATTTGTGATTCACGCGCTTGAACGTGTCAATGGCAAGCAGGAATAAAAACTGTTCCTTGTTCATCTCGCCTTCTTCGGCGGTCTTTACAAAATCCGTAAGACGCCGACCAGGACCGCGACGACGTTCAAGATTGGAGGCCTTGGCAACTTCAAAATCGCGGCGGTCAAGACCAACTCGGCGGTCCGTGACATCGGCGGGCTTGGAATGCTTGTGAGGCTCAGGCGAAGAAGGGGTGTGGTTCATAGGATTCTTTTGGTAAAGGTTGTTTGCCGGATTCAGTCTGCGAATTGATAGTTACACTGTACCACTCAAGGCAATTTCGCCCGCGTTGCAATTGATCTTTGGAATATTCCACATGACAGACAATTTTGCAGAACCATCTTTCAACATTCCCGCCGCCATTCTTGGATGGTTGTTGCCTGGGGTGGGCCACTGGAAAGTGGGCGAAAAGGCTCGTGGAATGCTTGTTTTGCTGGGCGTGGGCGGTCTCTTCCTGCTGGGCGTGCTGGTGGGCGGCGTGGATTGCGTGGATCGCCGCGAGGACGGAATGTGGTTTATCGCTCAAGCGGGCGCTGGTGGCTTGGCATTTGCCACGGATGAATTGAATACCGCCATTTTAAAATCAGGACGAGTGGGGGAGTTGCTTCCACTTGCAGTACAAAGCGGCACCGTGATGGTGAGCAGTTTCAAAGGAGCCGGACCAGCCAATGAAATTGGCACGCTTCTTTGCGGTCTTGCAGGCATGATGAATGTCATAGCGGTGCTTGATGTGTTGTATCGACCTTGTTCTGGCGCAAAGAAAGGCGCAGTCGAATGATATTGCAAGCCGCCTACATTCCATTTCTGCAACCACTGCCAACGGTGGCGCATTGGTGGTGGCTGTTGCTCATACCAGCGTGCGCGGCAATTAGTGTCACATGGAAAGCCGTCCGCTTGGACACGCTTGAACATTTTTGGCGCGAGACAATCACCATGACGGTGCATTCGGTGTTGGCCATGGCGGCGCTTGCCGCGGCGCTTATGGTGTTGCTGCGGGTGGTGATCCCAATGTTGCCGATGCCCTAATGGCGTTGGCCGCGGCTTTGCGTTCGCTTCTACTTCTGTACAAACGCAGCGCATAAAATGAAAGTGCGAACCATGGAATCGCATCAATTGCTGCGGCAATTGGCATAAATACAAATCGAAGTGGCTCCTCCAACAAGCGATCTTTTCCCATTTCAAGGCAGGCTCCGCTTATGTCAAATTCCGCGCTTGGCGGAAACAGTTCGTCATTGCGCGTGGTCACCCACACGCGAACAACTTGAATCATGGGCCAACCCGCACCCAGTGCCGCAACGCGCGAGTTTGGTTGATATTGATTCATCGGGGACATGGCGTTCACAGCCCATGATGGTGGCGCGCCGGCTTCCTCAATCGGAGATAGAAGCGGGCTATACACCTTTGTTGCGTTGACCCAACCAACGCCAAGCGCTTCGTGCTGAGCAACCATCCAAGGTTCGCGGCCATTTGCAATCCAAGTGTCAATGTCAACCAGGCGCACACCAAAAACCATGTAGACGCACCAAGCTGCGGCGCACAAAGAAAAGATAATCGCGCAGATGAACGCCAACACGGCGTCGGCAATCACCCCGCGCATTAGGCGGGTCCTTGCTTCGACTTGATTCCCTTTCCAACACTTACTTTCGCGCCGATAGGTTTGTTGGATTGTTTGCCACGCAGACGACCCTTGTTCACCGCGGCATTTTCGCGCGCGGTCTTGGCCACCTTTAAGCGGCCACGCAAAGCCAAAATCATTTTTGTACTGCGCTTAATTGGACGATTCACGCCCGTCGCCTCCGGCTTTTGTATCGGTGTGATCCCGCGTTTCTTGGGAGTCAAACGTGCTGCCTCTGGATCGGGCGTTAAATCCGGTGAAATGTCCAAGGCTTCCGCCACGCGACCCCAGCGCGCGCGGTCGCGCACTTCAACAAATACAAATGATTCACCAAATTCACTGGCGTGTCCGGCTCTGCCAATGCGATGGATCACATCGTCGTCCATGGGCGGCAAATCATAATTCACCACGCAACGAATTGCAGGCACGTGCAACCCGCGCGCCGCGACATCGGTGGCAACCAACACACGGTTCAGGCCGGTGCGCAATCCATCAAGCGCGGCTTCGCGCTGCTTTTGCGAACGATCGCCATGCAACAAACCGGTTGGAATATTATTTCTGTTCAACGCCGTGGCAACCCAGCCCGCGCGGCGGCGGGTGCGCGTGAACACCAACACGCCTTTGCGCGTGGGCTCCTTCAACAAATGTAAAAGCAGCGGCGTCTTACCCGCATCGCGGCAGTCATACGCGGTTGGAATTGTGCGCGCCGCGGTGGAACTTCCGCCGTAGCGGAACGGTTCACGCACCACTTCATCAGCCAAGTCTTCAACGGCGCGCCTCAACGTTGCCG
>CAJACJ010000154.1 GCA_903938205.1 uncultured bacterium | reverse complement strand
CAAATAGTGGTGATTCGACCCGATGTGTGCGTGAAGGCTTTTGGCGGGCGGCGGCCATCGCCTGTGCGTGGCTCGGCGCGAATCACTTTGTAACTTGCAAATTCACAGCTTTTGAAGGAGAGCGCTGGAATGCATTTTTTAATCTCATCTATAGCGAACGTTGCGAACGCGCTCTCGCTCATTGCGGGTCCGTCCTCCGCAATTTGTCCGCCAACATGCCAGACCACATCGGTTTCCGCGTCATGAATGCAATCGCTAGTCACCGTAATTCTGGTCTTTGCGCCGTCAATGCAATGACCAAACACCATCGGCAGCGCACCGCGAATCATGGCTTGTCGCAATGGACGTTGCTGCATGGACGTGTCAGCAACATGGGCTAAACCAAGAATGTCTTGGTTGCCAAGTCCCGCGGTCAAAATCAAATGGCGCGCACGCACTAAGACGCGCCTGGAACTTTCAATCTCAATCTCCACATCATGGGCGTTTTCGCGAACGCTGCTCACGCTGCCTTTCAGCAGCAAATGTGCGTGCGGTTTTGCAAGTTCACCAAGCAGTGAACGCGGATCGATCACAGTTTCGCCAAGTGTCAGTACTTCGCCGCTTACGCCATTGAGCCAAGCGGGGCGTTGATTGGCGGCGAGTGATTGAGGTCGAGTTCGTAGCGCCAACTTTGCGCCCAATAAACCGGCGGCGCCGCTGAAACTGGATGTGCGCCACAAATGACATTCGCGCGTGAGCACGCGGACATTTTTCAGATCAACCATCTTGCCATCAAGCATGTCCACCCATTCATGCGCGGCTTCGCTGGCTTCCTTCGCGTCGTCACCCGCCAAGCCGCCCAGCGAATATTTCACGCCCGCATGCAGAATGCCTTGGCTTGCAGTGGTTTGTCCAAACCCAAGCGAATTATTTTCAACAAGCAGCGCGCTCATGCCCGCGTCGCGCAAGGCATTCAATGCAAAAAGTCCGGCGCATCCGCCGCCAACAATCAACGCATCAATAATGAGTGGCTCATTCATGTGGCAATTCGCTGACGGATGCTATCCTGCTTCGCTCGCACACTCACGAACTCAAACGTAAAGAAAAATATGACAATTCAAGCAGTCCTTATTCCTGGCGATGGCATTGGTCCTGAAGTTTCCGCGGCCGTCTGCCGCATTCTTGAGGCCGCCAAAGCGGACATTCAGTGGTTACGCCATGACGCCGGGCTTGCCGCCGTTGAAGGTGGCTCCAAAACCACTTTGCCTGAGTCCACGCTGGCCGCCATTCGTGAGCACCACGTGGCGTTGAAGGGGCCTTGCACCACGCCTGTGGGGACCGGGTTCTCTAGCGTGAATGTGGCGCTGCGAAAAACGTTGGGTTTGTATGGAGCGGTCAGGCCCATTCGAAGTCTGGCTGGCGTTCCCACCCGATTTGAAAATGTGGACTTGGTTGTGGTCCGCGAAAATACAGAGGGCTTGTACGCGGGCATTGAAAATGAAATCACTCCGGGCGTGGTCACCAGTTTGAAGGTCGCCACCGAGTTGGCCAGCCGCCGCATTGCGGAGTTTGCTTTCAAATACGCCAACGACCGCGGTCGCAAGAAGATTTCGGTGTTTCACAAGGCCAACATCATGAAAATGAGCGATGGCTTGTTCATTCGCTGCGCCAAAGAAGTTTCGCAAAAGTGGATCGGCAAAATTCACTACGAGGAATTGATCATTGACGCCGCGTGCATGCGTTTGGTGCAAGACCCAACACGCTTTGACGTGATCTTGATGGAGAATTTGTACGGCGACATTGTCAGCGACTTGGCGGCGGGATTGATTGGTGGTTTAGGCGTGGCCCCAGGCGCAAACTTTGGCGATGAATACGCCGTGTTTGAAGCCGTCCATGGATCGGCGCCGGACATTGCGGGCAAGGGCATTGCAAATCCATTAAGCCTGTTGATGAGCGCGGTGATGATGCTGAATCATTTGGCGGTCACGCGCAATATGCCGCAGTTGAAAACAATTGGCGTTCATATTCGCACCGCCTATGACCGCGCGCTTCAGGACGATCAGAAGACGGGCGACATTGGCGGAAAACTTTCCACCGAACAATTCGCAGACGCTGTGATCAAGCGGCTTTAAAAATGTCGTGCGATGAATGCGTTGATGATCAATCAACTTGCATGCTGTGATTGGCGCAATGTGTAACGCGCTCAACGTTGTGCCGTGGAAAATAAAAAAAACGCCGCCTGACTTTCGGAGCGATCACACTGCAACCCCCACAAGGGCTCAGTGCGCAACTCGGAGACCCGCCGAGTGCTCCGCCAATCAGGCGGCACAGTGAACATACTTCCTAGTTGCGCATCTCCAAATGGAATATGCAAAATTTATATAAGTTAATGAAATTATAAAACAAGAAATGCACGGCTTGAATCTGCGCACGCGAATGGCGTTGCCCTCCGTGGCAATATTGATGAGACACTTCCCTACGCTCCAGACACTCTGGGCAAACAGGAGTCTCAATCATGGCAGAAATCCCCAAGAATCGTCTCAATTCGGCTTTAAACATCCCTCGCACCACTTGCCGGCTCTTCAGCCACAGCGAGAAATTGCGCGTCGTCGAGGCTGCGGACCGTTGCACCTAGCCCGACACCAGAACAGTGAACTGGGGCTGTTACTTTGGCGCGAGGGTCTTATTTCGTCGCACTTGGCCAATTGGCGTCGATGGCGTCTACGAGTTCACCCAACGCTTTCTCCCAAAAATAAGCCGCCAACTGATGGCCAGATTCGTCATGAGAAGCAACGGCTTGAAAGCGAGAATGCGCGCCCGTGGAAAAGTAGATGGCGTGCTGCACCACTCAGATCGCGGTTGCGCCTATGCGAGTGGTCAGTACCGTGATCGCCTGGATGCCCTTGGAATGCGCGTCAGTATGAGCCGCGCCGGCGATTGCGGGGACAACGCGATCGAGGAAAGTTTTTTCAGCACGCTCGAAGCGGAACTGCTTTGCAGGAACCGGTTTCACGGTCACGCGCAGGCCATCGTGGCCGTCAGCGAATACATCGACCACTTTTTCAACCCACAACGGAGGCACTCAACCATCGGATATGTCAGCCCAATTGAGTACGAACTTCGCTGGCAATCCCGCTAGCTTATAGCTTAATCAACTTGTACACGAAAGTGGGGCAAGCTCAGTGTCTCAAAGATATTGACACGTTCCGCACCAAGAGATTAGAATCTCTTACGTAACCTTTTTGTTTCAAAGGCGGATTCGTCGAGAATTGAGCTCTTCTAACATTAGGAAAACAACGATGAAAAATTTAATGACAAGTGGATTTTGTTCTGTTGCATTGCTCATCAGCGTATTTACAACACCAATCGCCTCTGCTGATGATTTCGGGGGTTGATTTATTTTTTTCCAGATGTGCAACTGTAATCCTAGAATGGCTGTTACTGTGGTTTTATTTGCTGTATTGACCATTGGATGCAATAAGTACGAATTACGAGATCAGTCTTCAACGAAACCTCCTGATTTTTTACCTGCCAAGACCGATCAAACATCAGGGATTGTTCAACATCTTGATGCCTTTCAAGGCAAGGAGGCGTGCAAGCTCCTTGGATCTTGGCAGATTGATCGGTCCGCATACATCGGATTTCAAAAGTCGTTTGCTGATTTGGCAAGCGCGTATATCGAACGTGCTTTGTCGGCACTTCCTCTAAACGCGAAATTGAATCGTCCGGTTTATAAACGGATTGAATTGCCAGGCGGACCTAGGTATCCGCTCGATGTTGGATGGGAAGCTGCGGGAATGGAACCTGTTCCTGTTTTGGTATTGCCCTCACCATCACAAATTCGTGCGATAATTGATTTATCAAAGATTGACAAATACCAAATTGCTAAAGTGCTAGGGAGAACCATCCTATTTGATCCTGGTTGGACAAGCACTAATCCTTGGCATATCCCACCGATGCCCATTGGATTCTCCTTACCTAACGGCATTTTTAAATACAAGCCGCCTCACTTGGAACTTGGCAAGATTGTTTTAAGTTCCAACGATGTCGATGATTTGGACGGGGAACTCTTGTCACCTTTGCGCATCGACCGAATCGGTGGTGCAACGTTGCTGGCGTGGTTGAGAACGATGCCGATCACGCCGGGGAATCCCATCCTTCGCGTAGCGCAACTAGAACAGCCTGGAAGGCCGGCCACCGAATGGATCGCGTATTCATTTGCTGATGCTAATGGCGCGAGTAGGCCCAGGTCGCTTATGCATCGTAAAGGAGAATCGAGGTTTTCGAAACAATTGCAGAGTTCAATCCACGATCCTCTTCTGGATCAATTTAGTCTTTTGCGATTACCAATGCCCCTTAGTTTAAGACAGAAAGGTTTGAAGAGGGAAGCTCCATGTGAAGAATTCGCTCTAGATGAATGGTTCGCCCAGGCCGATCCACCCATCTTTGCCTTGACGCTGGATCCTTCCTCGACACCTTTCCGCGAGTCGTTCGTACTTCGTCAGGTTAAAGCAGGCGCACCGAGCAAGGAACCGATCTGGCTGCTGATTGTATTTAGTAATATTGATCCCAGGCAGCTATTGGAAGCCCTGAAGTCTGTTACGCAATCCAATGATTGGCATCCTGAAAATGAATCCAAATTGATCGAGGAGTTGCAGCAACTTCGAGAGAGGGCGCTTAACTCGAGATAACGGAGCATCTGACCGGCAATCGAAGGTCTTGCGAATTGATGCGATGCTTCATAACGTGTCTCCATGTCTCGCCGTACTGAGGCCACCACATTTGGGACATTGTGCCCTAGCGAGTCCACGCAACAGGTAGCGGTAATATGCGCACCATCTACGGCGTAGTTGCCGTCGCCGAAGCGGCAATCCGCCCATCTTCACCCACTTGGTCCACCTTCACGGTCACGCGTCTGCTGACGCCACGTTCCGCCATGGTGACTCCGTGAAGTTCATGGCAAGCCTGCATGGTGCGTTTGTGATGCGTGATGATGATGAAGTGGCTGCGATCCAGGAAAGGTGGCAACGCGTTGGTGAAGCGCTCAACATTGGCCTCATCAAGCGCGGCGTCGACTTCGTCCAGAATGCAGAACGGACTTGGACGGCTGCGGAAAATAGCCATGAGCAGCGCGACGGCGGTCATGGTTTTTTCGCCACCGGAAAGTTGACTGATGACGCGCGGCTCCTTGCCTGGCGGCTTGGCGCGAATTTCAACGCCGCTTTCCAGCCAGTCAATTTCGCCGTTCTCCATTGGAACCAAATACAAGTCGGCGCTGCCGCCGCCAAAGAGACGGCGGAACATTCCATCGTTGCCCGCGAAGCGTTCGCGCACGGACTCAAATGTTTCCTTGAACTTGCGGCGGCTGACATCGTCCAACTTCACCACCAACTCGGTCAAGCCTGCGCGCGCTTCATCAAT
>CAJACJ010000153.1 GCA_903938205.1 uncultured bacterium | reverse complement strand
CCGAGCAGTGTCTCAGTCTCGATGCGGCGGGCCGTGCTCTCACACCCGCTACCCGTCTTCGCCTTGGTGAGCCATTACCTCACCAACTAGCTGATAGGAGATTCCCCGCTCCCAAGGTGGTAAACCTTTGATCGTTTCCGATGTCATCAGGTATTGTCTCAGATTTCTCTGAGGTATCCCTGGCCTCGGGGTACGTGGGAATCTATTCCTCGCCCTTTCGCCACTTCTATTGCTAGTCGTTCGACTTGCATGTTTTAGCCATGCCGCCAGCGTTCAATCTGAGCCAGGATCAAACTCTTCACTTAATTCTGTTACTAACGAGCAAGCTCGTGTTGTTTCAAAACTTGAAGATGACCTGGCCACCAAGTGCGTTCCTAAGAACGACTTGGCCGGTCTCCGTAGTATCAACAATCTACGGCCAACGAGTTCTCACTCGTTGGATTCATATCATTTGTCATAACCTTGCCATCCCGATTGCTCAGGAAGAAAAAGTTGTTGAATTGACCAATTCTTATAATTGGCTTTCACGGAGGATATGACAATCAGAGACTGTGATCTCTGAGTTGCTCCCAATAATGGGAACTGGCTCCCACAATTTGGCCGTAACCAAATTATGAAAACCGCACATCCTCGCGGCGTATCCAAACTGTTCACTTTTCAAAGAGAATCCTGCCTTCCAACCTTTCAGTTGGAAATGCAGGGTCGAGGAGTCTAACCAAATCTCCAAGGCTGTCAACTCATTGGCAAGCAAAATCCAAATTGTTTATAACTTGACTGAATTCAGCTTGTGACCAACCTTAGAAATCTTGCAGAATGCCCTCCTGAAATTAAGTTCTGAAAGCCTAATTTGTATGCATTAGATTTGACCTAAATCACTTAAAAATAGAGATTTACGTCTATTTTTCAACCATGCAAATGACTGCCGCTGCTACCCGTATAGCACCACCTTGGCGCAAGACTTGACTGGCCTGATCCAAGGTTGCTCCCGTGGTTCGAATGTCGTCTACAAGCAGAATATTCTTTCCCACAATGCTTGCGCCATGCCAACGACGCACGGCAAATCTTTGCAAGCGTCGTAACCGACCGGCACGATTCAATGTTTTCTGCGTGCTTCCAAAGCGTTGCCAAAGCACCCGCCGCAGTGGCAACCGCAATTCC
Source organism: uncultured bacterium (assembly GCA_903938205.1). Taxonomy (GTDB): domain Bacteria; phylum Planctomycetota; class Phycisphaerae; order Phycisphaerales; family SM1A02; genus SYAC01. Next base: position 732 of record CAJACJ010000153.1, on the reverse strand, counting down.
TTCGCGAGCGCACTAGCAATGATGTCACTGTGGTCTATGCCTCGCATGACTCGCCGCAGAAACGGTGTCGGTATAGGAACCACAACCCACTCTTGCGCGGCGTAATCATTGTTCACGCCAAATTTCGACCTCGCTTTGTTTGCAAGCACTTTGCCCAACACCGTGCCAGCGCGAGACCATCGCTCTTTTTTTACAGCCAACACAATTTCAGAAAGCGGCAATTCATACAAGCCAAGGCAACACAAATCATCGGTCTCAAATTTGGCATATTTGTGGGGCGACTGCAATTGAATGGCCGCATGCACGGCGCGCTGAGCGTTGTCACGGCCGCGCCCCAAAAAATATTGTTCACACTCCGACAGCCATGTCGAAGCACATTGAATACTTGCAAGCACACACGTTAAAAATTTAATTTCTTGCCGCTTCAGCCACATCAACGCGCGTTGAAAATCTGCCCGGCCACGTCCAAGAAAATATTTATTGCACTGAGTTGACCAAAAGAAAGTGCGCTTGAAAATGGAATTATTCATGCCCCCAATCATGACAACGGGAAATGGCTGACAAAGAAATCTTGCCTTATTTCAGCTGTATTTTCAAAAATTCGTATGAGTGAACTATCCTTCACATCCAATTCAAATCACGCTTTTGCCATACGCCGAAGCACGGTGTGCAAAATGCCGCCGTTGCGGTAGTAGTCGACCTCAACTGGAGTGTCTATGCGGCACACTGTTT
>CAJACJ010000152.1 GCA_903938205.1 uncultured bacterium | reverse complement strand
TGCCAATGTGCGGAGTGAACACTTGGTGGTAGCCCTGTTGACGCAACGCCTCGCCAATAAAAGTTTGCAACTCTTGGCGAATCACGGCGCCATTTGGTTTCCACAACACAAGGCCTTGTCCAACCATTTCATCGATGTGAAAAAGTTGCAACTGCTTTCCAAGAACGCGGTGGTCGCGCAACTTGGCTTCTTCAAGTTGCTTCATGTGCGCGTCAAGTTCCGCCTTTGATGCAAAAGCGGTTCCATACACGCGCGTCAGTCGATCACTTTTTTCATCGCCGTGCCAATAGCTGCTGGCAAGCGTGGTCACTTTGTACGCGGCAACGCGCGCGGTGGTTGGCACGTGGGGACCGCGGCAAAGGTCTTCCCAATTTTTTCCAGGCGTTCCCGTTGCGTACCAACTCAGCGTGGCGTCGCCGCCAGAAGTTTTCGCCGCATCGCAGGCGCGCTGCGCGTTGTCAATTTTATATTTGCTGCCTTCGCTGTTGGCCTTGGCCATGCCATCGGCGGCGTTCATTTCAAAGCGCGTGAAGGGGCGATCTTCTGCCACAATTCGAGCCATTTCCTGCTCAATTTTGGTGAAATCGTCGGCGCTAGGAATTTGCCCGGCGGGGAAGGCCATGTCGTAGTAGAAGCCTTGCTCCACGGGCGGTCCGTAGACCAGTTGCACGCCAGGAAATAAATTGCTGATGGCCTCCGCCATAATGTGCGCCGCGGAATGGCGCACAAGAAATAGCGCGTCTGGGTCAATGGTGCCGTCGCGTTTTTTGGGAGTGACAATGGCCAGCTGCGCGTCACGCGACATAGTTGTTGAGAGGTCGCACAGCACGCCGTCAATCTTTGCGCCAAGGGCGGCCTTGGCAAGACCCGCTCCAATATCGGCGGCCACTTTCGCGGCGGTTACAGGTGCGTCATAAGTTTTTGTGGTTCCGTCTGGAAGCGTGATGACTGGCATGATGTTGTGGATTTATTTCGTTTTGGTGTCTGGAAAAAGATCGCGCTCGTTGGCGACAGGACTTGGACGTGATTGCATGGACGCCATCTCGGCGGCGAACTCGGCGATGGAGCTGAATCCGTGGTGCTCGCTGACAAATCGGATATAGGCAATGGGATCAACCACGCGAAGTTTGTTGGCAAGACGCTGGCCAATTTCGGTGCTCAACACTTCGCGGTCGAAGTCGCGGTGAATTTCCTCTTCCACTTCGCGGCACAAACGTTCTTTGTCCTCTTCGCGAATGGGGCGCTTGCCGCATGCGGCGTGCAAGCCACGTGACAGACTTTCAGCCAAGTAGGGAACACGTGTTCCATCACGTTTCACAACCATTAAGCGGGCAGTTCGCTCAAATCGCTCGTAGGTTGTGAAGCGTTTTTCACAGGCAATGCATTCGCGGCGGCGGCGAATGGTGTCGCCATCTTCGCCCGGGCGACTATCAATCACCTTGTCATTGTCTGCGGAACAAAAAGGACAGCGCACGAATTACGCCTCCTCAATCTCGGTGACTTTCTTGGTCACAACTTCTTCCACACGCGTTGTTTGTTTCTTGGTGGCTTCGTCCACATCTTTTTGGGCGCGCTCGGCGGCGTCCTCGGTCAAGCCAGATTTTTTGTCAGCCAACAACGTGTCAATGCGCTTGTTGGCATCGCGGCGAGCGTTGCGAACAGCAACTTTGGTGTCCTCGGCAAGTTTCTTGGCTTGCGTTGCAAGTTGCTTGCGCCTGTCCGAACTTGGCGATGGAACAATGATGCGAATTTGAGTGCCTTCGGTTTGCGGATTCAGACCCAAGCCTGACTTCTCAATGGCCTTCACGATTTCAGTTTTAGCGCCTGGATCAAATGGCTTCACAAGAAGTTGCGTGGGCTCGGGCACACTAATGGCGGCGAGTTCGCGCAAGTCAGTCATGGAACCGTAGTAGTCCACCTTGATGTATTCCAACATGGCGGTGGTGGCGCGACCCGTGCGCATGCCACGCAGCTCCTTGCTCAGGTGCTCCACGCTCTTCTCCATCTGATCTTCACATTCCAACAAAATGGTGTCTAGGTCCATGCGATTTCTCCTTCAAGAGTGTGCGAGAATAGCAGGGAAAATGATGGGCGTAGCCGTTGATTCATGGGTGCGCGCATTGTGTATCACAAGACGAATTTGCATCGGTTTGTGGCGCAAAAAAGTGCGGCTTCGATTTGCCCGTGCATGCGCCGATTAATTGGAAACCAGCGTGCCAATGGCTTCGCCACACATGGCGCGCTTGACATTTCCATGTTGATGGAAGTTGAACACGCGCACAGGCAGCGAATGCTCCATGCACATGGTCAACGCGGTCAGATCCATCACGGCCAATCGTTTGGCGATCGCCTCGGAGAATTTAATCTCGTTCAACTTGGTCGCGGTTGGATCCTTCTTTGGATCAGCGGTATAGACGCCGTCGACTTTGGTGGCCTTCAACAACATTTGCGCTTGCAATTCAACGCCGCGCAAACTGGCGCAGGTGTCGGTGGTGAAGAATGGATTGCCGGTGCCGGCCGCCAAAATAATCACGCGGCCTTTTTCCATGTGGCGCAGCGCGCGCGCACGGATGAAGGGCTCGGCCACGGACTTCACTTCAAGCGCGGTCATTAGTCGACTGGCCACGCCAGTTCCTTCAAGCGCCTCGCGCAAAGCAAGGCCGTTGATAATTGTTCCCATCATGCCCATGTAGTCGGCCGTGGCTTGCGCAATCCGACCCTTCTCGGCCAACTTGGCGCCGCGCACAATATTTCCACCACCCACAACAATGGCCAATTTCAAGCCATTGACCGCGCGATACGCATCGGCAATTTCCGCGGCAATGTGCGCCAATTGCTCAGGCGCAATGCCAAGTTGACCTTCTTGCGCAAAGCTTTCTCCGCTGAGTTTCAATACAACGCGTTGATAGTTCTGGCTCACGAAATGGCTCCTTGATTTTGTGTAGAGTGTTGTGTTGAGTGCGGCAAGTTGAAAATATATTTGAGAAGTTCTACTGCGTGTTGCAAGAATCGAGGCGACGCGAGTGAACCTGTTTCAGCGAAAGAAAAATCACACATGCGCAAGAGCTTTCTCAAGATCATTGATCAAGTCTTGCTGATGTTCAATACCCACGCTCAGGCGCACCAAGTTGTCCGAAATACCAAGCGCCTTTCTACTTTCGGCTGGAACACTGGCGTGTGTCATGATGGCTGGGTGCTCGATCAAACTTTCCACGCCGCCCAAACTTTCTGCCAGCGCGAACATGTGCACGTTTTCCAAGAAGCGACGGCTTTCCGCCAAGCCTCCACGGATGAAGATGGTGATCATGCCACCAAATGCTGGCTTGCCCGCAAGCTGCATTTGCTTTTTGGCAACGGCGTGTTGCGGGTGTGAGGCAAGACCCGGATACACAACGCGCTCGACTTTTGGGTGCTTCTCTAGCCACTGCGCAATGTGCATAGCGCTTTCGCAATGTCGCTGCATGCGCACGGCTAAAGTCTTCACGCCACGCAGCGCCAAATAGGCGTCAAATGGACCCATGACGCCGCCGATGGCGTTCTGTAAAAACCGCAGTTTTTCAGCCAGATCAGCGCGATTTGTCACCAACGCTCCGCCCACCACATCGCTGTGGCCGCCCAAGTATTTGGTGACCGAATGCATGACAATATCAAAACCCATTTCAAGCGGCCGCTGCAACATGGGCGTGGCGAATGTGTTGTCGCACACGCTAATAATGCCGTGCTTCTTGGCAATGGTTGCGATGGCCACAAGGTCGACCACTTTCAGTGTTGGATTGGTGGGAGTTTCAACCCACACCATGCCGGGCTTTTTCTTTTGTATCGCCGCCTCAAAGAGCGCGGGGTTAGTTAGGTCAACATACACGGGCAGAAGTCCAGCGCTGCGCTGGCGAACTTTTGAAAATAGTCGATGGGTTCCGCCGTACACATCGTCCATGCTGACAAGAGTGTCGCCGGTGTCGAGTATTTCCAAGCAAGTGCTAATGGCAGCAAGACCACTGGCGAACGCAAAGCCGCCGCACGTGCGCTCTTGTTCTTCTGACAGTCCGCTGGATTCCAAATTGGCGATCGCGCGCTCAAAGGCAAAGCGCGTGGCATTGTGGCTGCGTGAATATTCAAATCCTTTATGTACACCAGGACTCTCTTGAATAAATGTGCTGCTTGTTGCAATCGCAGGCATAACCGCGCCTGTCACAGGGTCCGGGTGTTGACCGCCATGAACGCAACGACTTTCTAAATTGAGATGTGGGTGAGCCATGGCAAGATGCTAACGGCTGCGGAAATGCTGTCTTTGGGCGGCGCAATCGTTGCATTCGCAGGGATGCTGGCGATGACGCCTTGAATTCCAACAATGGTCATTTGCGCGGCAATACACACCAAAATAAATCCCATGATGCGGGTAATGGCGTTCGTGCCCGACTTGCCAAGAACTTTCTGAATGAGCAGCGCTCGATCAAGCACAATCCAAGTCACAAAGCACGCCAAGGCGATCGCAAGTGACGCTGACAAAAGATCGCTCCAACGACCATCGCGAAAGTGGCTGCTCTCGGCGATGGCCACGGTCATGGCGCCAGGACCTGCAAGTAGCGGAATGGCCAGTGGAAAGAACGCCACGCTGTCGCGCGAAGCCGCATCTTTCTCCTCGCTCGGACTTGACTTGGTCTCTATTTTGACGGAGATCAAATCCAGACCAATCTTGGCCAAAATCAAACCGCCACCCACGCGTACCGCCGACACTGTGATTCCAAAGAATGAAAGAATGGAACCACCAAAACCCAAGAACACAATCAAAATGAAAAATGCGTACACGCAACCAAGCAGCGCGGTGCGTTGACGCAAGGCGTGCGAATCGTTGCGCGTGATGGCCAAGAAAATGCCCACGGTTCCCAGCGGATCAATCAGGGCGATCAGCGAAACAAATATGGTCAAAATGCCTGGAATATCCATTAATTTTGAGCTTTAGAGAAGTTTCTTGCGCAGGTAATTGATTAAATCAATGCGCGTGATGATGCCGTAGAAATGATCGTCGTCTGCCACAATGGCCACGCGGTCGGCGCGGAAAATTGGGTGCAGATCATTCACGCTGGACTTTGGCGAAATGGTTTCCAAACGGCTGGTCATGAAATCACTCACAGGCAATTTGGAAATATCGCCGCTCTTGACCAGCGCCAATAGCACATCGCTCTCATCCAGAATTCCAACCACGCGGTCCGCGGCGTCAAGCACAACCAATTGGCTCACGTCATACATATGCATTCGCTTGATGGCTTGTTGCACTGGCATCTGCGGACTCAGTACATAGTCCTCGCGGTCC
>CAJACJ010000151.1 GCA_903938205.1 uncultured bacterium | reverse complement strand
TTTTTCAACCTTGACGCCATGCTCATCGGTGCCCGTTAGAAAAAAGACATCGCAATTTTGTATGCGCATTGCGCGTGCCCATGCGTCGCACAATGTGGTTGTGAAAATATGCCCAATGTGCGGGCGGTCATTGACATAATAAATTGGTGTGGTAATGCAAGCCGTGCGAGTCATGGTGACAGTCTAAGTATTTCGCGGCGGCATGTACGGGCGAATTTAAGGCGTGTCGAAATGTGGCCTTAGTTTTTCCGCCTCATCATCGTCCTCAACACAAGCCAAATACAGAACTGGACCATCGCTCCAAATCAGAATCAAAGACGCATCCTCACTGTTTGTTGAAATATCTTCCCACACCACATTGTCGGGGGCAAATTGATGTGTTCGCCCAAGCTCATCAAAGGAAAGAAATTGTCCGTCATCAGCTGCCAGATACAACACCAGCCATTTCTGATTGTCCGGGGTAGTGCTTTGATATACCAACTCTGCGGCGCGAAACGGAGCGCCCGGAAGCGACGCGGGCGAGACTTGTTTCAATTGGTAACCCGCATCGGCGAGATTAGGCAAGTGGTATGTCCGACCAAGAAGTCGAGAAAGCTCTGCGTTTTGCTCCGACTGGTTCAAGAAGGTTTCTTGTTTTTCACGCTGAGATAGAAAGATTGCTTTCAGGCGCAAATTCGCCGCGGCCTCCACCACTTCTCCAAGCGGCACGCCGCCGAGCAAGGTGAGACGGTCGGCAATTTTGGGTCCATAAATGCCGAATACAACCGCGCCAAAAACGGTGAGCAAGGCGAAACCAACCGCCAATTTGGAAATTCGGTGAGGTGGCGGGGAAATGATGTCGGGCGGGGTCATGAATTTATATGCGAAGAGTGTTTGAGCTTCGCTACGATAATGCAATGAAGCGCAATGAGCGAATTCTGAATGTACGCTTGGCAGCCGTTTATGCGGTGGCGCTATTTTTTATGGCGTTCAATGGCGCGATTGTTTTTGCGCAGAACGCGCTTGATGGATCGCTTCATGTTGGCTCTGGTGGAGTCAATACAACATCCACTCCTTCCGCTAGACCAGTGCGACGCGACACATCCCAGACACGTAGTTTGTCCCAAAGCCTTGGCTTGAATCCGTACGATGATTTTATAAAGATTGTCTCTAGAGAAACGGGCAGCAGACCTAGTTTGGGACAAGTTCAACGCGTGAATGACCGTAACGCCTTGCCGCCAACAAACAATCCCAACGACTGGAAAAAAAGAGATCCGTTGCAATTTGATAGTCAGGGACTTGCCTTGACCATAAATTCATCCCGTGCCATGTCCGAGGCCGCGACGCCATTCACGAAGTATCGATTGAATAATGGTGAAATGGGAGTCATGTCCGCAAGCAATTTGCGCGGTGTGAAGTTTGAAAGCGACCGCGATCAATTGGGAACGTCACGCATGTCCCTGTATGAAACGGCCCGCTTGCGTGAAGATGTCCGCAACAACACCATCAAGGCCGACTTCATTGGAATCAGCGCGCGTGATCCATTCAAGCCATATCAATCTAGTGACGCGGTGACGGCGACAAAAACTCCTTTACCCAAGCCCCGTAGCGCCTCGCAAAATGAGGAGCCATTTGATAATCGCGTGAAGGGCTATGACGCGGTCATGCGAGAGGTGAAGCAACGATTTGAGGCGCGGTTTGAAAGAGATGAGAAAGCTGCGCTTGGCGCGGAAAATCAAATTGTCCCAAAGGATGAAAAAGCTTCCCGCGACAGACTTTTAAGCGCGTA
>CAJACJ010000150.1 GCA_903938205.1 uncultured bacterium | reverse complement strand
TGGCGACAGCATTGAGAACAACGGGAACATCTTCAGGATTGTGGGTCCTCCAGCCAAGCGTGAAAATTTGTGTGCCGCGCTTGTGGGATCCGCGCAAATCAGTTTCAAGCTCGGTAGCCGCTTCATCAATATTGAATATATTTTTTTCGTCTCGGAAAGATGAACTATTGCTCCATTCCGTTTTTTGCACATCGTCGCTGGCAAGAGCCATTTTAATATTGTCACGGCTCATCATGCGCGCGACTTCGGTCTGGGCTAAACGAATAACGGCCTCTTCCGTTCCCAAGTCTTCCGCATTAAGCGCCTTGGCGTCTTTGAGTTGGCTACGAATTTCTAAAAATACGGTTCCGCTCCACACTTGATAGGTGTACAAAAATACATAATTCAGAATCACTCCCAGTATCGCGCCAATAACGAGTGTAGAAATAATTCCCCACACGTGTTGGCGAAGCAAACGAACTGGATCAAGCGATATGGCGGCGGGCTTGGGGCGCGGCGCGGCGGCTGGCTTGGGACTGGGGGCGGATGTTGGTAGTGCTGCTCGAGTCATGGGAGGTTCTCCTTCAGTTCAGTTTGGATTCCAATGTCTTTATTTCTGTCAACTGCTCAGTTGTGGGAGATTTCGCCTTTGCTTTCTCCAAATATTCTTTCGCTTCCGCTGGGCGTTTCAATTGAATAAATACCTCAGCCAAATGCATCATTGATCCAGGCTTCTGCGTCAGAACGATCGCCTTTTGCAAAGGCTCCATGGCTTCACTCGGTTTTCCGTCTTTCAAAAGAGCGAAGCCCAAGGTGTCTAAAAAGTCGTCCGTGTTTGGATTTAATTCAACCGCCTTGCGAGCCAATTCAACCGCGCGCGTCACATTGCTGCCAGACTTTGCGATTAAATACGCCGCATTATTCATCGCGCTCGCATTGTTTGGAATCAAGAGCAAGGCTTTTTCAAAGTATTCAGTTGACTTTGAAAAATCGTTCTCTTTATAATACAAATTACCAATTTGCAAAAGTGCAACCGCTTCCAACTGATTGGCATCAGGGCCTCCCGCGGCCTTGGCCAACTTTGCCGCTTGTTCCAGCCACTGAATTGATTGTTGCGTTCCAGAGCTTCCCACATTTGCGTAGAGCGCGGAAAGACCGTTGCAATTCCAGTAGCTCAACTCCAACTTTCCAACAAGCGCCTTTAGAAAGGCCTCGGATTCTTGCGGCTTTTTATCAAAACATTGACCAAGGCCGGAATACCACATTCCCCATTCGTCTGGCATCATTACACCGGATGCCACGCCATCCGATATGGTTTTATATCCTGTTCGCATCGCGGCAAGGCCGGCTTCTCGTTGACCTGAATTCACCAAAGCCACGGCTAATAAAATTTGCGCTTTGGGCGACACGGCAACCAACTTGGCGTTGGCTCGAAGTAATTTCAACGCGCCTTCCCAATCTTTTTTATCTCCATTAAATCGCTGATTGACGCTGTTTAAAAGTTGCTCAATTTCAGGTTGAATAACAAATGCAGCATCAAATGCGGCCATGGCCCTGACCGAATCCTTCTTTTGCAATTGCAAAGTTCCAATCATGGTCTGCCAAGCAGCGTCACGGGGATTCATGCGCGATCCGTCTTGAGCCAAATCAATGGCGCGCTGCAAAGAATTTGTGCGATATAACAATTGAATCAAATCACGCCGGGCATCAACATTTTGCGGTGAAAGAGACAAGAATTTTTCGACCAGCGCAATGGCATCGCTCTCTTTGCCTTGCTCGATTAAAACTCTCTCCTTGTTTTGAATGCTTGGCCAGTATCCCATTGAAATATCCGTCGCTCTATCGGCGGCTTTTTCTGCGGTCTGGATCAATTTTGGATCATGCGTGCGTTTATACATCTTCCGCTCAAATTCTGAAAGCGAAATCCAGCCTTGCGCCGAGTTGGGAAGCATTTCCGTAGCACGCAACAACACCGCCCGCTCTTGTTCAAATTCCTTTTCAGCCGTCGCAATATCGCCCTTGGCGACCGCCAACTCCCCTCGCCCTTCAAAATTTGCCGCTCTTAACAGTTCAATCGTGGCAAGCGTTTCTTTGGGAGCGTTTTGGCTTGCGGCCTTCAATAAATATTTCTCAGATGCGTCAAAGTCACGCAAGCGACTGCAAATTTCAGACAATCTCATCCACGTGGATGCGTCGCTAGCGGTGTCGGCTTGAACCACATTCTCAAGAGAGTCCCGCGCATTTTTCCACTGTCCTCGACTAAACCAATAATCCGAAATTCGAACATCGGCCGACATGATTTTGGGGTCCTGCTGCTTTCGCGCTTCATCAAATGCCAGACGCGCCTCCTCGGGCTTTGCGCTTTCATCTAGGTACACACCAAGTCCAACCCATAATTCCAAGCTTTTCACTTTGGCGGCGTCAAGTCGAGCAATATCGCGTCGCATTGCGGCTTCGCCTTCTTTTTCACTTCCATATTTCTTCAGTGCGCGCGCGTTGATCAGGGAAAGCTCCGTATCTGCAGGCGCCGCCTCTTGCAGGAACTTGATGATTTCAAAGCCCATATCCAAATTAGCCTTCGCGGCTGCGGCGAGTTGCTGTTGCATTTTCGGCGTGGCCGCATCGCGCATATCTTGCTCTGTAAATTTTTGCGCCCCGTTGTTGTCAAGCATTAAATTGGGATCGCTTGGGGTTTCCAACAACATGCGCGCCAGCGCCAAGGAATTTTTTGCCAAGGCTGGCCGCTCTTTGTACAAACGCTTGCGCAAACCAAACGCTCCAGATCGATCCCCAATTTGACCTTCCAAGTCAAGCCACGACAGCATTAATTCGTTGTCGTCAGGGTTAATACGCGCAACCTGTTGCAAAATCTTCAAAGCCTTTTGGCGATCGCCGCTGCGTTGAAGAAGTTCCGCATACAGCCGTGCCGTGGTGGCATCGTTGGGTCTACGGTCATAGCTTTCACGAATCAATTCAATGGCGGGCTCGACATCGCCCATGCGTTCATACAACATTCCAAGTTGACGCAGCATGATCGGATTCTCATCGCCTTTTTTACGGGCGTCTTGCAACACAGCCACGGCCTCTGGCAATTTATCTTGGCTGATCAACAGACGAGATTGGATGGTTGCGGCAAGCCCAAGATCACCAGTCGCGGCGATGGCGGCAACATATTTGTCGAAAGCGGTGAAATCTTTTTGATCAGCCGCGTCAGTCGCCGCAATTTCAAGTACGCCAAGATTTTTTGGATCCGCGGCAAGCGCCGCTTCAAGAGCTGGACCGAGCAACTTTGCGCAGCGATCCATTTGCTCTTTCATGACAGGATTCACTTGTTCCGGCTTCATTGCTGCAGTGGCTTGCCGCATTTTGAACATGGCGCCCGAAAGTGCTTGATACATTTGTACAGGTTGTTCTTTTGGATCTGGATACATCAACCGAATAGAGTTGAGAATTCGTTCAATTGGATCCTCGCTACTTGTGATCGCTTTCATCTGCAAGAAGTAAGTATTTTGGGGATCAAGCGCCAAACCCTTTTCAATAAATGACTGCGCTGTTGGAATATCATTTTTCACGATATTGATTTGACACAGGGCCTCGTATAACCGTACTTCCTTTGGATTCGCGGCCAACGCTTTTGCCAATAACGCAGTCGCACCGTCGAAATCCTTTTTCATCATCAATCGTTCCGCTTTTCCAATTTCCACGGTCAAGGCGTTGCTTGATCGACTCACAGCGACTTCAGTATCTGTTTTTGATCCATCACCAATCAACGCCAGGCTTGCTTTTGCATCCGCATCATCGGGATTTAATTCAATCAATTTTTGCAACGCTTTTCGAGCGTCTTCGGTCCGACCCATGCCGCCACTCAAACGAACGCTGAGATTGAGCAACGGCGGAAAATTTGGATAGCGTTCAAGACCACGGTTCACAAGAGACAGCGCGGTGCCTGGCTGATTGCGGAGTATGTTTGCAAAGCCAGCGTAAAAATACATTTCCTGAGTTGGATCTGGAATCTTTTTCAGCAATGCGTCAAAGCGCGCGGCGGCATCGTTGGCGTTGCCATCGGCAAGCGCGGTTCGAGCTTCAATATCTTCAACCATGAGCGAAAGAGCCTGGGATGTAAAAAACTGAATCACCTTGTCGCGCATTTGGTGCACCACCTCCAGTTTCGCCTTCTTCTCGGTTTCATCCTTTGCCTTGCGCCAATCTTCGAAAGCGATCGTGTACAACAAATCCGCGGCCGCTTCGCGCGCGCCCTGCTGTGAAAGTGCCTCGATCGAAGTTGGAAGATTGGGTTGTTCAAAAACGGTCATGGCAGTCTCGCGACCAATTCCGGTGCTCATGCCACGCGCAATATTGAGATAAATTCGTTGCGTGACGGCGTCATTTGGAAAAGCCTTCAATCGATTTTCCAACAACTCCATTCCCTTGTTGTTCGCCTCGAAAGACCTTCCTTGAAAAATAGCACCAGCGGCGGCCAAGGTCAGTTTTCTATCCTGCGCCAAACGCGGCGCCTGATCCATAATCGCCTTGAATGCCGCATCTAAATCGGCTTGCTTCACTCCTGGTTCGTTGCGAAACTTCATGCCTTCAAGTCGCTGCACAAGAAGAATTGGCGCGGCAATACTTTGCGGATTCAACTTTTTGCAATCCACAATAGCGGCATCAAATTGCCGATACGTTTCCAAAGCAAGATTCTTTTGATTACCACGCTCTAATCCATCCGCTTTGACAAGCAAATATTCCAAATACGCAATCCAAACCCTCTCGTTATTGGGTAAAAGATTGACTATGACCGGAAAATCTTTGTCCAGTGTGTCGCGCTCTTCGGGAGTGAGGGCCGTATAGCGCTCATTGAATCCCTGCAGTTTCCAAAATTTGGCTAAGGCTTGCTGGGGGTCATCCACTGGCAACGCTTTTTCCATCTGCATAGCGGTGGTCGAAAATTCGCGCCACGCCATGTCGCCGCCAAAAAGTTCGTTGCGATCCCGCACAGACTCCATGGCTTCCACCCACACTTTTGAATCCTGCGCAGCGGCGCGCGTTTTAGACAATTTGACAGACATCAACTTGGAATAATTTTCGTTGGCGGCGCTTCCAGATTTGGGAACAATCTTCAACAACGCGTCTTGCAACGCATTGAGATATGCCATGTTTGATGGCTTTTTGGAAACAGATCGACCAAAATAACTTGCGGCCTTGTCAAAATCTCCTGACGCCATGTATTGCGTTCCGGTACGAAAGTTTCGTTCGGGCGCAAGGACGATTTGGTAGTAATAAAAAACGCCCGCCAAAATCAATGTGATTGCGGTGACGCCAAAAAAGAGCAGGAAGAATTTAAAATTAAATTTGCGTTTCGCCATTGTTATGAACTCGAGACTGCGGGCGTTAAGGATTGTGATTCAAGCGCGGGCCAGTCTGGAAGACTGCGCATGAGTTGAGGAAGAAGTAATTGTAAAAGATCGGAAGCGTGTTGGTCGAACATCGTAATCGCAATTTCTGGCTGCTCTCGAACCCGATACGAGAACTGCACTTTGCAGTAATACGCGTACCGATCCGCGAGTTTGAAAGAGAGATTGCGAACCGCCAGGGCCGACGGTGTCAGCGCCCCATTGGCAATGAAAAAATATCCCCCAATGAAAGTCAGTCCAGGGTTTTTGGGGTCTTGAAAAATGCTCGCGGTCATTTTCATATCCCCTAGTGGAAGATTCACGGTCACATCTTTACGAGTGACCAAATCTTTCACCGTGGCTTGCGAATAGCGAAGACCACTACTGGGTTGAAGCGGTCCATTCTTCAAGTCAAAGTGAGATAGATCAAGCTTTGGCGAGCGTAGTTCTGGTTCGCCAAACATGACCAATCCCGCAGCGCCCCAACAGCGCTCTGGAATGTGCGGCACCGTATCAATCATGCCCGTGTAGTAGGCAATATGCACTTGAAACAAGCCCTTGGCGGAATCGTTTTTATAGACATAGGCTCGGTCAAGAAAATTTTTGGTGCCAAGCTCTTCAATGATGGCATCAGGAAATTGCTGGTCTTTACCAACTTGCTTCCAATCCCCAAGCATGCTGGGCAATTCATCAATTGGTGTGCGCAATGGAACGGGTTCCTTTTGCAGATACACATTTAACTGTGACATGACTAATCGAAATCCAAGACCGCCAATCGCCAGACAAGCGCACGCCGCAACGAACGCTTTTTTTTCATTGCCTTCAACTCGCATTCGGTTTTGCCTTTGTTTCATCCACTTCAACTAGGAATTGCGAGAGAATCCAAAGCGCGCCCAAGTAGGAGAAAAATGCTGGCAACAACCATACAAGACCAATCATGTGGTGGAATTCTCCCGACATGAAGTTCTGATCAAACATTCCCAAAATGCCAAGCGAAGCGACACGCAATACGTTCACAAATATGGAAATTGGAATTCCAAGCGCGACCAACATGATCTGTTGCCATAATTTTGGCAATGAAACGTACGCCATTGCCACTCCAAGGGCAAGGAACGCGACCAACATGCGCATGCCACTGCATGCTTCGGCCACGTTCAATTGCACTGGTTCTCCGTCCTTGAAAATAGTGAGCACATTTCCGGCGTGATCTGTTTGGATTCCGATGAGATTTAGAAATACATAGGCGCCCTTGGCCGAAATATCCTGCATGCGATAGGTGACGAGATTCATCAGACGTTCGCTAATGGTCTGCGCAAAAATCAACATATAAAAAAGTGGAAACCAAACATATTCCATGCCTCGCCAACCCAAGAGCAGAACTCCCAAACCAATGAGCGTAATTCCTAAACCAGTCGCTCGAATATTGTGATGCGCCAACCCCGCTGGGCCCACATTGCAAACCATATACCAGGCGATTCCGACAACCATGATGAATATGCCAATCCATGATGGGCTCAATGGCTTTGCCAAAATCAAATCACGTTTCATCCAAACGAAGTACCCGCTGACGAAAGGAATGATCAACGTGTGTCCCCAATCAGATGGCTCATGCGATGCCCACGCAACTTGGCGCCGAAACCATTCCCAAAAGACAGAAACCAACAGCACAACAATCACGCCGCCGGCAATCATGGCTGTCTTGGCAGATATCTCTACGACAGATGTCGTGGTCGAATTGCGAATTGGTGGTTGTGCGATAGTCATGGTCAGAATTGTTTTGAATAAACGATGCGGTCTCCAAGCTGGTTTGCGGCAGACTTCAAAATAAGTCCCATTCCCACAGAAATCAGTTGAAATATGCTTACTATTAAAACCTCTTCATGCGAACCATGGAACCATCGCGCCGAGCAAAATATTAATTGGTTGTGATACCGCTCGGCGGGGCACCAAAAACGTCGTTGCCAAAGTTACGGTCAAGTTGAAAGCCAATTGAATTTGGAAATGACAAATCGCGTCGCACGCGCGACAGTGGCAAGGCCCAAAAATTGGTTCCCACAATAATGTGATCATCTCTCTTCAAAAACAGGTCGGGTTCGCCACGATTGCGAATAGCAAGCAAACTAATTCGCACGCACGCTTCTTTGTCGCTATCAAGACGGCGAATTAAATCGCAGCGTTCTGGAATGGCTAATTCGCTTACGCCACCAGCTGCGGCGACCAACCGACTCAGAGTTAAGCGACCAGCGGTTGGCAAGTTGTAAACTCCCGGCCGACTAATTTCGCCATCGATATACACCACGCCCACATCGCCAGAATCGCAATAAATTGCATCGCCCGGTTTAATAACAATATTCAAACTTGAGTCGCCGCGGACTAATTTGTTGTATTCAATTTCTATAACAACGGTTTTTTCTAACTTCTTATTACTTTCATTCAGTTTTTTAATATTTGTTGCATTTTCAACCGACCGCAATCCTGCGTTATTACCACTGTCCGTTGTTGAGCCGGAACTCGCACTATCAACAGTTGGGGTCGAGTTCGAATCGGGTGTGGATGCTTGATTATTTGCTGAAGCAGTCATGGCGGATTTACGAACCCATGACTGCGAAGCATTATCGAAAATAAATTGATCCCCACCGTTTGCATCTGAGGAATTTGAAGTGGTTGTTGAATTAAGATTGGCACTCGCACGGTCGTCCGCTTTTGCTGGCTCTAGTGCGTCAATGTCCACCGGAGGCGTTTGACGATTTGCCGCACGGAGCATGCCTAATTGAGTTTGTTTTTTGCTTGGAAGATTGTTTGGATCAGCACCAGGTTCGGTTGCTGGCGCGGCTGCAGGTTCCGTTGTTGGCGCAGCTGCGGGTTCCGCTGTTGGCGCGGCTGCAGGCTCCATTGTTGGCGCAGCTGCGGGTTCCGTTGTTGGTGTGGCTGCAGGTTCCGCTGTCGGCACGGCTGCAGGTTCCGCTGTCGGCGCGGCCGCAGGTTCCATTGTCGGCGCGGCTACAGGTTCCGCTGTTGGCGCTACGGCAGGAGTGGTTGGCGTCGTAGTGCTTGGTAACTCGTTGATGAGTTGATCAATATCAACACTTGAAGGCGCGGCTATTGTGGGACTAGTAGCAGCGGCAGGAGCACTTGTTTGTGGAGTTGATGTTGAGCTTTGAGAAGCTTTCGTTTGCTGCGTATTTTGTACAGAATCACCAGTCTTTGTACTGGGTTTTCGATCATATTCAGCTTTATGTTCATCAGGCGATTCACTCACGCGCGTAATTAAAATACGAGACGTATTCACGCTTGCTCCACGGGCTGTTGCAAGCGCATCAAGCAAACGAAAATCTGGTTTGGTCAGAGCGAAAATTCCCGGTTGATCAACTGATCCCAACACTCGGTATTGAAACGTTCGTCCCTCTTTAAGGGCAACGAACGCTTGTGGATTTGTAATCACGCCTTTCAGGCGCGATTCAATCAGAATTTGTAATTCCTCGGTTGTAAGACCCGCCGCGCGAACCTTGTTGATCACAGGAAGTTGAATATCTCCGCTTTGATCAATAATGCGATCGGCGACTTCAGTTTGGCCAGTCTGCATTAAGCTTGGAATGGAAATTTGCAAAACATCGCCTGCTGAAAAGGTGTACGTGGCAGGACTCGGTTTCAACATTTCTGGCGTAACTTTGACAAACTCAGTCCCCGGATCAACTGGCTCAACGACATCAATACGAGTCAGAATTGGCATTGCCGTAGGAGTGGTTTCAAAGTAACCCGTACGACTTGGATCTATGAAGCTGTCCGTCTCGCACCCAAGAAGGACTGAGAGCGACAACAACACCAAGCCTGGAATAAAGTTGTGAATTTTCGACAATGTAGAAAGCCAGTCAGTTAAAAAGGTCAGTAGACGAGTCGCCTAGTATCGGTCTAAGTAGGTCCTTGAAGTTACCCGAATGGGGGAAAAAAGTTTGAAAGATCGATTTGCTTCACCGCGCCAATTTGTATTTAATGGG
>CAJACJ010000149.1 GCA_903938205.1 uncultured bacterium | reverse complement strand
GCCTTATGACTTGTGGAAATAGCAGCTATGCGAGCAAGCCAGCCGCGGCGGCGACCGCTTCCGCGCCCGCCCAGACAGCAGCCACTACGCCAACGCAATCCACGAATGCTGCGGCTTCAACAAGCAACCCATCGCAACAGAAAAACGTGTTGGTGAAAGTGGCCACCCTGAACGGCCTAGAGGCCAATGACGAGTTCACGCGCAATGTGCAAGTGCTTCAGGCGCAGCGCCAAGAAATTGTGAAGTTGAATGCGTCCACCAACGAAGCCGCCGCGGACAGCGACGCGCGCAAGGCTTTGCAGACGCAACTAGACGCCGCCGTGAAAAAGTTGGAGGCGGACAATCAAATCATGGCCAAGTCGTACGGCTATTCCATTTTGCGCAACTACGTGCGCATTCCAGAAGTAAGCCAAGTCTTTGTTGTGTTGACTGAAGATGAAATTACCAAGCAGCCCGCGCCCACCGACGGAAGCGCGCCAAGCAAAACTTTGAAAGTGTGTTCATTGAATGATGCGAAAGCGAATCAGTCATTCCAAGACACTGTTGGGAAGTTGCAGCAAATGCGCCAACAGGCCATCACCGCGAAAGATGCGTTGGACAAGGCGACGGATACAAGCGACAAGGCGTACAAGCAGGGGCAGTTTGATTTGATCATGAAGCAGTTGAACGAAGCCAATACCGAAGCGACCAAGGCGTACGCCTTTAATTTAAATCGGCAATACGTGATGTCTATTGAGAAGTCCACGCTGTATATAGAGGCCACGCCTGAAGAGGCGGCCGCGGCGGAGAAGGCGAATGCGGGCGCGGATTCCAAAAAGTCTGATACGCCCAAGTGATTTTCAGGGTAAACATCTGAGATGCTCCACACTTTGCTTCAACCAATTCCGTTCGCGCAACTCATGACCTCGTTGTTCTTGGCGATTCTGTTTTTGCAGTCGGGGTTGGACAAGGTCTTCAATTTTGCGGACAACTTGAGCTGGCTCACTGGGCATTTTTCCAAGACGCCGTTTCGTAGCCAAGTGAAAATGATGTTGATCACCATCACCATTGCGGAAGTGGCTGCCGGCGTTTTGACTTTGATGGGCGCCGGGCAAATTGCCATGAACGGTGAAAAAACATTCGCCATGTACGGCGCGCAACTTGCAACGCTGGACATTGTCATGCTGTTCTTTGGTCAACGCATTGCCAAGGATTACGCCGGCGCCGCGTCGCTTGTGCCGTATTTTATTTTGTGTGTTGGGCAAGTTGTGCTGCTGGCCCATTGAGTTTTACGGGTGTTCATTCAATTCATTGATGGCGGCGATGTTGAGTGAGCGACCAACCGTGTGAAATGAGCGACCCGCGCCTTTGCCCTCGCTGATACTTTGCACGCTCATGTCTGTCTACACAACAGTCACCCAGACGCAACTGACCGAGTGGTTACAAAACTATTCGCTGGGCGCCTTGCAACATATGCAGGGCATTTTGTCCGGCATAGAGAACACAAATTATTTTGTGACCACTTCGCAGGGTAAATATGTGTTGACGTTGTTCGAGCACATGGGCGCGGCGGAGTTGCCCTATTACGCGCAGCTCATGGCGCATTTGGCGTCGCGCGGCTTTGCGTGCCCAACGCCAGTGGCCAATTCCCACGGCGAGTTCATTGGAGAATTGAACGGCAAGCCCGCGTTGTTGGTCACGTGTTTGCCAGGTGAATCAGTAGTGCATGTTTCACCGATGCAGTGCGGGCAGGTTGGCGCGGCGCTTGCGCAATTACATGACGCGGGGCGGGGCTTTACGCAGCGCATGCTGAATCCGCGCGGGCCGCATTGGTGGAAATCATATTTGCAACTTCTGCGGCGCAAAGTCACGCCTGCTGAGTTGCGACTGATTGAAAGCGAAATTGATTTTCAGGCGCAACACGCGCATGCCGACTTGCCGCGCGGCGTGATCCACGGCGATTTGTTTCGCGACAAT
>CAJACJ010000148.1 GCA_903938205.1 uncultured bacterium | reverse complement strand
CTTGGCGTGACGGGTTTCAATCGCCTCACCGCGCTCAGCACTTTCAAAGGCGACCCAACAATGGCAAGCCGTCCTTTCTGTATGAGCCGCGATGGCTTTGTCATGGGCGAGGGCAGCGGCATGGTGATTCTTGAAAAACTTGAGCACGCGCTTGCGCGTGGCGCCACTCCGCTTGCGGAAGTGATTGGTTATGGATCAAGCGCCGACGCCTTTCGCATCACGGACATTCAACCCGATGGTCGCGGCGCCGCGGCCGCTATCAATTTAGCTTTAAAACAAGCCAATATTGATCCAGCGGCCGTTGGTCCAGATGGTCGCCCGCTTATTCATTACATCAGCGCGCACGGCACGGGCACCAAGGAAAATGATTCCATTGAAACGCGCGCCGTGAAAGTTGTCTTTGGCGAACGCGCCAAACAAATTCCAATGAGCAGCATTAAAAGCATGATGGGCCACTTGATCGCCGCGGCCGGCGCGGTGGAATTCATGACATGCATTCTTGCCATTCAACGAGGCATGTTGCCGCCCACGCGCAATCACAATGATCCGGATCCCGCGCTGGATCTTGACTACGTTCCCAATGTGGCACGCAAGTGCGCGGTTGATACTTGCATCAGCAACTCCTTCGGCTTTGGCGGCCAAAATGATACGCTTGTCGTGACGCGTTACAAATCTTCTTGAACACATTCAAAATTTCTGGGGGTTTTTATGACAAACAAGGTCGCGTCCGAATCCAATCAAATGAAATCGCGCCGCGGCTCATGGATCGTGAAATTTTTGTTGGTGTTCATTATTCTCGTAGCGGTCATTGGGTTGTCAAAGCGTTCGCCCGCTTGGTTCCATCCTCAGTTCACAACCGACGTGCAAATGGAAAACCGCAGCGCCAACTTTGAGCAAGGATTGGCGGCTCAATTCACCAAAGTGCGCGGGCAAGATTCCCTGTGGGCCATTCGAATCACTGAAACAGAAATGAACGAATGGCTGGCATCGCGGTTGCCAAAGTGGCTTGAACATCAGGGCAAAAGCGCGGAAACTTTCAACCGTAAAGTTCAAGTCCGATGCCTTGAGGAACACATTGATATTGCGGCGGAAAATTCCTGGGGAGTGGGGGTGATCCAGATCACTCCAAAGATGCAGCCCACCACCAAAGACATCGCAACTCGTGCAACTTTAAATTTGTCGCCCACGTCGGCGGCCATTGGCACGTTGTCAATTCCGGTTTTCCTTATTTCCACATTTGGTCCCACGGATTTGTTCGAATCCCTGCATAAGTCCGAGTTCAGCCTTGCGGATGGTCGGCGCGTGCAAGTGAAAGATATTGAAGTGTTGCCTGGGGAAATTCGCATGCAATTGGAAACATCGCCCACTAAAAACTAATTGTTTTGCCTATAAAAGTTGCATGAGCACGCAAAAAAGCTCGTCATCTTACGCATGCCGCCCACCTCCTTGGCGACTCAGGCCTGTCCCAAAATTAATAAAAAAGTAAAACTTAGTTGCTTTGAACGCAACCACTTACAACTTTGAAACGGATATGTCCT
>CAJACJ010000147.1 GCA_903938205.1 uncultured bacterium | reverse complement strand
CGATTTGCCGATGAGTTGCGGGCGTGGATTATGTTGAACCAGCCACTGCAAAAAACCGTGTTCTGTGCTATAGTATTCGGCTCGCCGATTTTACCCTTAGGAGATTCTCATGTACGCAATTTTTGAAGATAGTGGAACCCAAATTCTTGTTCGCCAAGGTGATGAAATCGAAATCGATCTTCGTCCGCTTGTTGAAGGCCAAAAGACAATCACCTTTGACAAGGTTCTTGCTCTTGGTGGAACCGATGGTCAGCCCGCCAAGATTGGCGTGCCATACCTTGCCTCCGCAAAGGTTGAAGCCGAGCTCATTGAGAAATTCCTTGGTGAGAAGTTGGTCATTGGAAAGTATTCCCGTCGCAAGGGCTACCGCCGCACTCTTGGCCATCGCCAAGGTTTGCTGCGCGTTCGTGTGACTGGTATTTCCGCTTAATACCCCGCAATTGACGCTTGAATGTGCATGTGGCACGCTTTCATCGGCGCGCCGAGCACTTCAAGCGTCTCATGATTTTGGATAGGTGATCGCCCTTGAAGTGTTTGTGCCTTCAGGCGAGGAAAGTCCGGACACGGAAGAACACGGTGATGGCGAACGGCCATCGATCAAGCTGATGATTAGGGACAGTGCCACAGAGAAGAAACCGCCGAACGGCTCCTTTGGGAGTGCGTGGCAAGGGTGAAAAGGTGCGGTAAGAGCGCACCGCTTGTTTGGTGACAAACAAGGCATGGAAAACCCCACCGCGTGCAAGCGCAAGCAGTCCTTGTTGGGAAACCAACTCCCGTAGTTCGCGGGTAGGACGGGTCGCGTGCTTCGAGGCCAGCGGCAACGTTGGTCCAGAGAGAAATGATCGCCACCAGCGAAAGCTGGAACAAAATCCGGCTTATTTCCAAATTCAGCCACGGCGGGTCCTCGGACTCGCCGTGACTTTTTATCAAAATCCACTCTTCAAATTCAGGCTGAAAGTCCGAATGTTTTCCTGTCTTGCTGAATGTTCAGAAAAATAAAAGAAAAGTCTTGAACTGAAGGATCGAATGTGCGACAATGGTCAACCTTATGGAAAAGAATTCGCTCAAAAGAGAAACGCAAGACCCTTCCAATATCAAACCGGCTGGTTTGCAGTCGTATGTCATGCTTGTGTATCGCAAGGCAGTGCATCCAGAATTTTTCGGCATTGAAGGGCGCCGCCGAATTACCCATCCAGACTATGAATTTGAAGGCTGGATTTTCAAGGGCGGCCACGCTGGGCGCTTCCAATTTGCCAACATGTGTGTGTGCGAAGTGGTGGTTGAAGGCGGAGCGAATCTGCCTGATCGCGGGCTTCTTGCCAATCTTCCATGCGCGGGCGAGCGCGATCACACCGAAGTCATGAGCGATAGTTTGACTTACATGACCACCATTCAAACAGAAACTCTGTCTGAGCATTTGTACAGTGGCACGCACCGTGAAATGATGGCGCACATTCGCGACTCCAATTCACTGCACAGCATTTGGACAGACGCCAAGGGTCGACAGAACTTGTCATTGATTGACATGCAACGCTATCGCAATGAAGTGCACATTCAAGGATTTCATTTGCGCAGCGATACCGGCATGGTTCTGCGCACGCAGTCCATGTTTAAAATGGGTGGCGAGCACGCGCCGTCACCAAAGACCGGCAAGTCAAGCAAGAACAAGCCCGCTTAATTTTCGCCAAGCGTTGCGACTTCAGTTGAATTCACTGAGACGGTTTTTGCATTCTCTTTTCAACTTGCAAACAATCGCATGTATGGAACATCTTGCGTATTTAAATTCAACAGTGTGATTGCAAGAACGCAGTAGCATTGGCGAATGATGATTGAACGATCTGGCGAATTCGCCGGACTTGCCACCAGTGCGTTGTGGGTGGTTTCCAGCATTGCCTTTGCTGCCGCTGGTCGGCGCATGGGCGCTACGCGATTAAATCTGCTGCGAAGCTTGCTCGCGGCGGCTTTGCTGCTTGTTTTACATGGTTTTCTCATGGGAAATGCATGGCCGACCATTGGCGCGGATCGAACTTGGTACTTGGCCATCAGCGGACTTCTTGGCTTGGCCATTGGCGACCAATTTCTTTTTGCGGGATATGTTCTGGTGGGCGCGCGCACAACCACATTGCTCATGACGCTTGCTCCAACCGTTGCCGCGTCTTTGTCATGGATTGTGTTTGGCCAAGCCATGATGTTGCAAGCCATTGTTGGAATGGTCATCACGTTGATTGGCGTTTTGTGGGTGGCGGCTGAACGACCGCACGCCACAAGTGTGATCACGGCTGCGCAGCAAATCAAAGGCGTGTGGTTTGGAGCCGCCGCCGCGTTGTGTCAGGGCGTTGGAATGGTATTGGCAAGCAACGGACTGCGCGGAGATATTGACGCCATGTCCGCGCAAACGGTGCGTATGAGCGCGGGCGCCGTGGGAATTATTGTCATTGCATTTGTTGTGAGCCGAATGAATCGCGCGACTCGCAATGCCGCGGCGAATATTGCAAACATCAATACCACAACAAGCAATACGACTTCATCAAGCGACACATCGACCAACGACCAGTCGATTGTCGCAACAAAAATAAAGGTGTTGGCTTCCACACGCGCAGATGCGCTGAGTTCAACAGCGATTGTCACCTTGCTCATTGGCACATTCACGGGCCCCATTCTTGGCGTCTGGTGCTCTCTTTATGCGTTGCAAAAACTGGACGTAGGAATTGCCACCACGCTCATGTCGCTTGTCCCCGTGATGATTTTGCCAGTCACGCGAATAACAGAAGGACGATGGCCATCCGCGCGGGCCATTCTTGGAGCGTTTATCGCAGTAGCGGGGGTTGCTGTGTTGGCGACCGCGCCTCATGTCGCAACTCCTTAAGTAGATTCAGTGGCTTTCAACAGAACATTTTTTGTCTTCACTCTTTGAATTGGCTTGGCTAGCCACGTGAATCAGTTGCTATTTGTTGCCCACTCATTTCAAATGCGATCTGTTACTTTTACAAATGGAGAACATGTCTTGAGCCCATCCATTAATTCAAAATTGCGCTCGCTCATTCTCGCCGATCAAGCGATGGGGTTGACCATGGCTCCCAAATTCTCGCCTCGTGATGTGGAGGCCAGTTCATCTCCAGCAATTTCCTCCGTATCCATGCCCGCCGAGAATTTTTCGCCCGCACATGTCGCGCCACCATTGGCAAGCCTGGCTCAAGAACGTGTCAACGCGGAAAATGTCCGTGCGGACAGTTCACATGTGCACGCCACTGGGGCGAAGGCGTCCGTTGTAAATGCAATACCGCTTGCGGCAAATTCATCCGCCGTGCAATGGGGCTTGACGCGCGCATTGCCTGAAACTTTGCAAGAGCGAACCGCCGCCCTGAATGAAATTCGAACCCGGCATGATGCCGCATGTCCACTGTGTTGCTCGGCTAGCAACTACACCCACACGGTGCTTGGAGAAGGAAGCGCCAACGCTGAATTGGTTTTTGTGGGAGAGGCGCCGGGCGACAATGAAGACGCCGTTGGCAAATCATTTCAAGGCGACTCGGGTGCGAAGTTGGATGAAATGATCAAGGCCATGGGTTTATGCCGCGAGCAAGTTTTCCTCACCAATGTTT
Organism: uncultured bacterium; assembly: GCA_903938205.1. GTDB lineage: Bacteria > Planctomycetota > Phycisphaerae > Phycisphaerales > SM1A02 > SYAC01. The sequence continues at coordinate 1,981 of CAJACJ010000147.1, read as the reverse complement.
TGAAGACTCGTCCACAACAAAATCAAACTCCAACGCAGGACCAAGTGGATCAATGCGCGTCGTTTCTCACCGAGCAACTTTTGGTGATTCGACCCAAAGTCATTGTCCCAATGGGTGGACCAGCCGCAAAACAATTGCTGCGCCAAGATGAGGGCATTTCGCTTTTACGCGGTAAATGGGGAGCATGGTTGCCTCCGCGCGGTTGCAATGTTGCGCCAATTCCAGTCATGCCAACATTTCATCCCGCTTATCTTTTACGCAATTACACCTTAGAAACGCGCGCTTTGATGTGGTCGGACATGAAATTGGCCATGACCAAACTGACCGCGAAATAAATTTCATTCAATTTCTTCTATTTTTGAATCAAATTCGCAACGTCGTGCGTAATGGGATTCAAGAGCTGTAATTTGCTCTCTATTTCAGCATTTGTTGCGCTGATTCACACAGCCCCCACGAGGAGCCCGTTGCGGTGAATAACTGCGGCGGGCTCTTTTATTACAACGGGCTCACGCGTGGGTGTAAGAAATTGCACACCAAGCCGACTGAGCCTTGCGCGCTTAACTGGAAAATGCGAGCGCCGCGGAACTGACAAGCGAGATTCCGTTGGGATCGCGCACTTGTTGGTAGTCAATCAGATCAACATTCTCTGGTCGCAAAATAGCTTGCGCCGCAAGCATGTTGCCCACACTGCACCAACGGGTTCGGTTTTGGTCCTTGGCAAAAATCGACTCGAACCCAGTGGTGTCTTTGTTGCAATAGGCGGCCAAGCGTTGACGATCCATTTGCTCAATTTCGTTTGAAGCCGCGTCGGTGATTTGGCCTTGATCGCCAAACTGCGGACCAACATGGCTCAAGTCACTGCTCGCAATCAACAATGTGCGACCACCAATTTCGGTAAGCGCAGTGCGAATGGCGGACACGAACTGGGCGGTTGTCGCGCGCTCATCATCATCCGCAACTGGCGGCACCAATGGATTTGGAATCAGCGCCGCAAGCAGGGGAACATCGCCGTAGAAATGTTGCAGCCATGGAATGTGCATTTGCACGGAGTGCTCGCCAAGGTGGTCAATTTGATCCGCGTAAATACGCTTGGAACCAAGCGTTTTTTCAAGGAAAGCCAACATGGTCTTGTCAGCGCTCGCTTTGCCAAGCGGCGTCATGAAACCATATTCGCTCACCACCACGCCATCGCCAATTCCAAAATGATTTGTTCCCAAAATAATCACGCGGTCTGGTTTCTGATCTTTTTTCAGCGCGCGATACGCGGCCGCATAGCCTGGCCAACCACGTTGATAATCCAAATGTGGCGCGACCAATCCAAGAATGGTCCCATCAATTTCTGGGTCTTCCATTTCACTCAGCCACTTGTCCATTTGTTCAGAGCAAGTTTGCGCGTCCTTGCCCATTGAAGCGGAGCAACTGATTGGAAAATGTCCGTGCGCGGTGATCTTGGCTTTGGCGACGCGCTCAAGTTCCTCAAAGCGTGGCCCCCAAATCAAACCAACCTCATCCATGCGTGTGACTAGATCTTGTAGGAGATGCATTGGAGCCTGTGTCTTGGCGGCAATCTCATCGAGCGTCTCGCGTCCCTGAAATAAAAGCACCAACTGCAGCACTTGTGGCAGCACGGCCATTTGTTGCTCGGTCAACATGGAGGGGTCGCGCAACAGCACAAATGATTTGCCATCTTTTTCAAAGCCGGTGGGCTGAAAATTGCGAATTTGTGGGCGAAACAAGTGTTCCGCAAGTGGTGCGGCTGGCGTTATATCGCTTGGCGTGTTGCTCATAGGGGTGGGATTGTAACCCGCAATCATGGATCTCTGTGAACAATATTCATTGCACAAGCGTTCGCAATCGCCCGATACTTGGTTAGAATCGTCTGTTCGCCTTTGATTGGGACACAGTCCCGGAGATCTCTCACTATGGCTCACACTTTTTCCAGCCGTTTCATTTTGACCTTGTCCTTGTCCTTGTCCTTAGT
>CAJACJ010000146.1 GCA_903938205.1 uncultured bacterium | reverse complement strand
CGACCGCGCGTTATTTGAAAAACTGGTTCTAGATGGATTCCAAGCCGGACTGTCTTGGATCACCATCTTGAAAAAGCGCGAGGCATTTCGCAAAGCGTTTCACAACTTTAATCCGAATCGTATTGCCAAGTTTGATGCGCGTGATGTCAAACGGTTGCTTGGAAATGCAGGAATTATTCGCAGCAAAAGTAAAATTCAAAGCTCAATTAGCAATGCCAAGGTATGGCTCAAGATTATGGAGGACGGCCAAGGCTCATTCCGCGATTTTCTGTGGCAACACACGGGCTATCGCACCAAACAAAATCAATACAAACAGCAAAAGAATATTCCAACGGAAACAGAAGAGAGCCGTGCCATGGCGAAGGCGCTTAAAAAAGCAGGATTCAAATTTTGTGGACCGACCATTTGCTATGCGTTCATGCAAGCCGTTGGCATGACCAATGACCATCTTGTGTCGTGCCCGCGACATGCCGCGGTGAAAAAATTAAGCGTGCAATTCACTTCGAGCGCGGCACAAACTCGATGATGTTTTTCATCAACTCGGGATTGATAGGCAAAGCCGGATCGCTATAGGACGCAGTCTGCTTGGCTGGATCAGCAGTAACCGACTTCAGCAGGTGGTTCATGCCCTCAATGATGACTAGCTTTGCGCTTGGAGCGGCTTTTTTCAGCGCCTCTGCCTCTTCCACTGCAACTTGAATATCGGTGGTACCTTGACAAATCAATACGGGCTCCTTGATAGACGCCACGATTTCTGCAGGATTGTATTTGAACCAAGAAATTAAATATGGTTGGACTGATGCGCGGTACAAAGATTTCAGGGCGGGAGGAACATCTTCCGTGGTTCGACCAGCTTCAAGTTCACGTAAAATCTTTTCGTTTGATTGAAAGAGTTGCGCAGGCAACTTGCCATTGATTTGCTCACGCAGAACCAAGCCCGCTGAGCGCCCAACTCCTGCAACAGAAATGAACGCGTTGGGATGCGTTCGCGATGTCGCGATAGCGCCAATCAGCGCGCCTTCGCTATGACCAATGATGTTGACAGTTGAAAAACGTTTGTCATGTCGAAGTTGTTCTACCCATGCTGCGGCATCATCGACATAGTTTTCAAATCGAAGATCCACTTCTTTAGGACCTGCGGCGGTGCTAGCGGCAATACCACGCTTATCAAAGCGCAACGACGCGATGTTGGCGGTAGCCAAATACTGAGCCAGCATTTTCAGGGAATTATTCTTACCCGCAAGCATGGCGCTATTGCCATCGCGATCTGTAGGACCAGAGCCCGCAATAATCAGAGCAACCGGAAAAGGCCCTGCGCCGCTTGGTAGATCAAGTGTTCCATGTATGACACCCGTTGACGTAGTCAGAGTTGCCAATTCTTCCACAAATCCCGAAGAAACAGGAACTTGAAATATAAGAAAAACGGCCAGCAGAAGGCTTACATGCAGCATTATTGTTTCATCCTACTCAATGCAGGAACAATTCGCTTAGTGTTATAAACACTTGAGGAATGAATACCCCACAATATTCCGAAATACAGTATTCAAAAAAATATTGGCAGAATAGTTGACATAGGCTTATACCCTCACTATATTTGATCCCTATGAAAAAATCCTACAAACAACT
>CAJACJ010000145.1 GCA_903938205.1 uncultured bacterium | reverse complement strand
CGTGATGACGCCATGGAAGGAAGCAGATATTTTGCGCGAGCAATTTTTGCCGCAAGAACTGAAGGCGTTTTTAAGAAATTCAAATCATTCGACCTATCCGCTTGTCGATCAGAACAATCGTTGTATCGGGGTCGTGTCGGCCATGGATATTCTGGTCACGCCAGAGAAGGCGCCTCATGAGTTGGTTCGCAAAGCGATTGAATTGGATAAAGGAACCACCGTGGCTGAAGCATTGCGGGTGTTGCGCGAACGCGGGGGAACATTGGTCGTTGTGCGTGATGGTGACACGGAAGTTGGGGTATCAAGTTTGCGTGACATGTTGGAGTCGGTTGTCGGGTCGTTTCAGGCTTGGTAGCAAGTGATTTTCTTATAAAATGGAATGAATTTGCTTGATTTTGAATATTTGCGCTCTATAAATTGAGTACATATTGCGTAGGCGGATGTGTAGAGTGATTTGTCCAAAGAAAGGCGATCAATGCGAAACATTCAAGCGACAATTCTTCGATCCAATTCATTGCTTGCCTGTCTATTTGTCGCAATGACTTTGTCGACACCCGCTTTGGCCGCCGAGGCTCCCACTCAAACAGAAGTTCTAGCGCAGTCAACCGCAACGCTTGAACAACTTGTTCAGAAAGCGCATGACGGAACAATCACTCCCGAGCAGTTGCGAAAGCAACGCGTGCACGTGGAACGCAAGTTGGATGAGAAATTAAACAATGCGCCAGTGGCAGCGCGCGCCAAGGAGCAGGCGGCCGTGAATCAGGCGCGAACCGATTTGAATCAACAAATCATGTGCAGCCAAGAGTTCGAATTTTTTGGCGCGCAAGATCGACCTGAGTGGGGTTGGTATCCAAGTCGTCAAATCAAAAGCGCCGGAAGCGTGTTGAAGTTTGACAACGCAGGCAAGGCCATCTTGACGCCTGCGAAACACTAACGTGTTTTGTCGGTTGTTCATACAGCGCGCCAAGCCGAACACATTTCAGGCGAACTAAAAATTTGCCGCCGAAATTTATGAACTGTGTTCTTTGCCCACCAATCACAAGAGAGTGCGCAGCGCCGATTGTTCAATCCAAGTAAAGCAGAAACAGCCAGTTTGGTTATACTTCTCCGCCTTGCGCCAGTAGCTCAGCTGGCTAGAGCACGCCCCTGATAAGGGCGAGGTCGAAGGTTCGAGTCCTTTCTGGCGCATTGATCACGGCCGTCCCAATCGGGGCGGTCGTTGTCATTTTGCGGCGCAGGAAGTTTGTATAATTTACGACCCGCAATCGCGGCAACAAAAGGAATCATCACATGCGACGAGCAAAAATATCAATCATCGGTGCTGGAAATGTTGGAGCCACTTGCGCGCATTGGGCCGCCGCCAAGGAGTTGGGTGACATTGTGTTGCTTGATATTCCAGAGCGCGAAGGCGTGGCCAAGGGCAAGGCATTGGACTTGATGCAATGCGCCCCCATTGAACGATTTGACAGCACTGTGATTGGTTAGAGTGATTACAAAGACATTGCCAACAGCGATGTGGTGGTGATCACCGCGGGTTTGCCGCGCAAGCCTGGCATGAGCCGCGACGACTTGATCACGACCAATGTGAAGATTGTGCGCAGCGTTTCGGAGCAAGTTGCAAAGTTTGCGCCAGCCTCGGTGGTGATCGTGGTCAGCAATCCGCTGGACGCCATGGTGTACACCGCTTGGAAGACCACGGGCTTTCCAACGCATCGCATTCTTGGTCAAGCAGGCTGCTTGGATGTTGCGCGATTCCGCTGCTTTTTAGCCATGGAATTGGGTTGCAGCGTGGAAGATATTCAGGCGTTGTTGCTTGGTGGTCACGGCGACGACATGGTTCCGCTGCCGCGCTTCACCAGCGTGCACGGCATTCCAATTTCCATGTTGCTATCCGAAGAGGTTGTGAACAAGTGCATGCAGCGCGCCAAAGTTGGCGGCGGTGAAATTGTTCAGCTCATGGGAACCAGCGCCTACTACGCGCCAGCCAGCGGCACCATTCAAATGGTGGAGGCCATCATTAAGGACAAGAAGCGAATTCTGCCGTGCGCCGCGTATTGCGAAGATGCATATGGCGTTGCCAAGGGACAGAAGGGCGCGGGCTATTTTGTGGGCGTGCCTTGCGTGATTGGAAGCAACGGCATGGAGAAAATTATCGAAGTTGACTTGGTGGGCGATGAGCGCAAGTTGATGGACGAGAGTATTTCCCATGTGAAGGATTTGGTTGGCGCCGTGCGCAAGATTTTTCCAGATTTGGCTTGATAACGCTGAAATTTCATAGGCAATAGATTGTCTTGGGCGCAAGTCTGAGGGTAAATCTGTCGCATTTCAGGCAGAATTCCGCACATTGAATTGGGCTTTCACCAATGCTGAGCCATGGGAAAGAGGTGTTTTGCTGGTCGCGTTTTGATAGGGCCACAGTGCGCCGGAAGTGGAATTTTTGCCGTAAATTACAGTGGAAAATCAACCCGGAATGCCGATAGTTTGAGTGATGTCTTCCTTACGACCGCTCTTTCGATTTGATCCAGGCTGGCTCTTCACGTTCGCCGGACTCACCGTCATGGTGATGAGCGCGTTGCTCCCGGCGCAACATGATCTTGCGATCTTGAATGAGCAGTTGGCGAAATTGGAGCACCAGGAAAAAGTCAATCAAAAAAGAATTGGTGCATACGCGCAATTTTTGGTTGAGTTGAAATCGAATGACCCGTCGTTGCTGACAAGACTTGCCGCGAGCCAGTTGAATTTAATGCCCAAGGGCGAAGAGCCAGTTTTAATGGCGACCAGCATGGAGCACACGGTGAGTGATTGGATTGAGGCCACGGTTCCACCCCAGGCGTTCGAGCCAAGTTTGGTTCCTGACACATTGCTCACTCGCTTGGCTTCTGGTCAACGAAGATTGTGGTTGATGGGAGGCGGCGCCTTGATTGTTTTTATTGGTTTGACAACTGGAATTCCACT
>CAJACJ010000144.1 GCA_903938205.1 uncultured bacterium | reverse complement strand
GCGAACAAAATAAATTCGGGTTCAACGCTCATGATGAAGCCTCCAACACATTTCGATTTGTGTTTGAGAGCATGCACAAATCACGCGTGAAACTGGTGAAGTTGTATTCATAATTTTCATCTTGGATACAAATATCATTTGCGTTCGCGGTTCGCATGGAAAAATTTCACAAGCATCGAAAGCGACATTCATGAATTCCTCCCCAACCAAATCGGCTGCGCTTTAAAATGGCAAGAAATATATCGAGCAGCCGGCACAATTTCACTCATGCTTTTGACTCCGGCAAAAACGAAAGCGTTTCTTGAATAGTGGCGCGCGTCAATTCGCCCTCCGCCGCAATCACCACTTCGGCAGCCACCGCGGCGGAAGCGTTCTTGATCATTCCAAATGCAATGCCCGCCGAGCCAAGCATGGGCGCGGGCGTGCTGCTGGTGACGGCGCCAATGCAATCACCAAAACTTCCGGCGCCATCTTGGCTGGGAGCGAAAATTTGCGCGCCTGAAACCGGAATGGCCTCGCCTTGCACCCGTAGCGCGCGCAGAATTTGCTTTGGCTTGCCCAAACTTTCCATGCGCGCCACCACCTCCTGACCCAAGTAGCAACCCTTTTTAAAGCTCACCCGACGCGCCAACACGCCAGTTTCGTGGGGCAAATTCGCCTTGCCAAAATCAACTAAAAACAGCGGAGTTCCGCCTTCAATTCGCGCGGCGTTGAAGGCGCTCCAACCCACCGGACGGACAACAAAGTCGCCGCGCAAACCATGATCAAGCATGTGCCTCCAAATCGCGGCAACGTCAGCCGTTGCGCAAAAAACTTCCACGCCTACTTCGCCAGTTTGATCGCGGCGAGCGCACCACACGTCATGCCCCGCGATGACGCCACTGACCACGCGCAGGTTTGTGCGCAGCGCATCAACTTGAATTCCCAACTCCGCCAACATTCGCAGCGTGGCCGAACCATGCAATGAAAGCCGTGCGCATTCATCCGACGCGTCGCGAATGGAAACATCCTCATCAAATATAAATGCCTGCAATTGTTGTGCGACATCTTTGGCGACAAATCGATCCAAATCAATGCGCATGCAATCGGCGAATTCACACAGACACATGTCGGCCTCTATGCGACCCTTGCGATTCAGCCAAAAACTTTCGCAGGCCTCGCCTGTCACCATTTTGGAAATATCTTGCGTCACCATGCGCTGCAGAAACGCAATGCGTTGCGCGCCGCGAACCTCGACAACTCCGCGCTGGCTGGAATCCATCACGCCAACTCCACGACGAATGGCCGCGTACTCCGCCGCAGCCGCGCCAATGTCCGCAGCAATCTCCACGCACAACTCCTCCTCGGCTGGCCCGTATGGAATCCACATCACCTCGCTCTTGGCGGGTTGAGTTTCGTGCGCCGCGTCCCTATCCGCCGCGCGCACCAACTCCACGCGTCGATTTGATTCGGCGCGGGCGAAAGATTCCAATTCATCATGCAGGACTGATCGTCGCATTGTGCCTGTAATACTAGGGTTTTTTGGCGCTTTCACTTAGCCATGGAACATGCGGCGCAACGTCTCAAAGCGCGCGCATTTCAAAGCCTTGCGCGCTGGAGATTTCGCTCAATGTGGTTTCAAATCCGCAAGCACCAACTCCGCCACGCGATCGGCCGCGTCGCGCTTTGGCATGCCCGCAAGCGCGGCGCGCATGGCCTCACGCGCGACACCATCAAACATACATTTCTCCAAAACAATTCCAATTGACTGCATGTTGAAATCACGATCAAGTCGATCCAACGCCAACGCCGCTGCGCCCGCGGTCACAAGCGGCTGCGCGTTCGCCTTCTGATGCAGATCTTTGTGATACGGATACGGCACAAAGATCGCGGGGACATTGTTCATCTCCACTTCGGCAACACTGTTTGCGCCAGCGCGTGTCAGCGCCAAATCTGCAGCGCCCCAAGCCAATCCCATTTCATGAACAAATGGAATCACCACCGCCTTCACACCAAGGCGCGCGTATTCACCGCGCATGCGCGCGGCGTCGCTTTCGCCACCACCGGCCAAATGTAAAATTTGCCAATTCAAAAGTAAGTCCTTGTGGCGCGCCGCAAAGTGCGGAACAAATTGATTCAAACTTGTCGCGCCTTGCGAAGCGCCCGTGACCAACAGCGTGAAACGCGCGGGCTGCAACCCAAGCCGCGCCCGGCATGTCGCCGCATCGGCTGGCGCAACCGCGTTGCGACGCACCGGAAATCCCAGCACATTTCCATCCCAACGCGCCAAGCCCGTGGCCGCCACGGCGCTTAAAACATGCGTTGCCCGCGACTGCACAAAGCGATTGGCGCGCCCCGGCGTTGCGTCCAAATTCAGCAAAGTGATGGGTATTCCAAGCTTTTTTGCGGCCACCACCACGGGGCCCGTCACAAATCCACCCAGGCTGACAATGTGGCGAATATTCCGCTCGCGCATGACCTGCGTGGCGCGTCGCTTGGCCGCCAAAAAATTCAGCGCAAACTTCAACGCATGTTTCAATGACGGTGGCGACGCTGGCATTGGCTCCGCAATGGCTCCAGCTTGGCGCAACATGTCGGCGTCAATGGCGCGCGTGCTGCACAAGAACACACTCTGAATGTTCGGCGCGCGCTTGGCAAGACGCTCCGCAATGGCAATGCCTGGACTGATATGTCCGCCCGAACCTCCGCCCGCAAAACCAACAGCGCCATCATGCACGCCTTCAAGCGCCATGGACAACTCCGCTATCAAGTCGCGCATGATCTTGTGTATTCATTTTATGT
>CAJACJ010000143.1 GCA_903938205.1 uncultured bacterium | reverse complement strand
TCAGAAACAAGAACAAGAAAAACAAGACGAAGCCAAATCCGAGCAGCAAAAACAAGAAGAACAGAAACAAGAAGAACAAAAACAAGAAGAGCAGCCTGCAGCTGAACAAGATGTTTCCAAAGGCGAACCCAAAATGGACAAGCAGGAAACTGCGCGTCTATTGCAAATGGTTCGCGACAAAGAAAAGCAACGCAACGCGGATAGAAAGGCTAAAGTAACTCGAATTCAGTCCGCCCCCGCTGGTAAAGATTGGTAGTTGATGATCATGAATCGAATCATTCACCATTGCATCCTTGCTTGTATTGCCACCCTTGTTCTGTGCGCCAACGCATTTTCACAAACAGTGGAATTTAATGTTCAGCAAAAAGAAGGCTGGGTTGGAACGCCAATCACAATGCAAGTTGTGGCGGTGAATTCCAAATCCGATCCACAGCCACCTGTCATTGCGCCAAGCGCGGACTTTTCAAGCACCGTTGTCGGCGCCCCACAACGAATGGACATGCGCCAAAATATCAATGGAGTCGCTTCGCGGCGCATCACCACAACGTGGACCGTACAAATGACGCCCACTCACCCTGGAGTGCTCGCGCTTCCGAAAGTTCAAATCATCGCTGACGGTATTCCTTATTCAAGTCCAGCGCAAAATATCCCCGTGTCCGCCGCGGAAACTGGCGACATGCTCACCGTCACTGTCAAAAGTAACCCATCAACTTTATATACGGGACAAGCAGCTGACTTGATTCTGGAGATTGCGATTCGGCCCTACTCCAATCGCGAACACGATGTGTCGTTGAATGAGCGACAAATGTGGGAACTGATCGACAAGCCAGCAAGTTCATGGGGAGTGTTCGAACCGCGAATGCGCGAGCTTGTTCAAAATAATCAACGCCCATCCGGGCGTGAGGAAATCCGTAACGGCGCGCGTTGGTGCGTGTATGAAATTACCGCCAATACCAATGCCGCACGAAGCGGCGCATTGGACATTGGCGATGTGCGAATTGATTTGCGATATCCAACTGGCATTTCAGTCAACCGCGACTTCTTCGGCTCACCGGAACTTTCAATTAGTGGAATTCGGAAAATTTCCATGTCTCCCAGCGCGTCCACGGTGGTCGTCAAGGCACTCCCTGAGTTGGGGAAACCTGCTTCTTTTCGCGGTGCCGTAGGTCAATTTTCCATTCAGGCCAGCGCCAAGCCAACCAAGTCCGCAGTGGGTGATCCCATGACGCTGACACTTTCAATCCAAAGCCTTTCCGACAACATGGAGGAACTGCGTGCGCTGCAACCGCCGCCGCTGGAAAGTCCCGCACTCACGCAAGGATTCCGTATGCCCTCCGATCCTTTGGCTGGAACCGTGGATGGATCTACAAAAATATTTACGCAAACTCTGCGCGCCCTCTCGGCGGATGTGAAAGAAATCCCTCCAATTGAGTTCTCCTATTTTGATCCATCCACTTCCAAATATGTCACAACCACCACAAAGGCAATTCCCATCAGCGTGAGTCCTGCTGAACGAATTTCCACCTCCGCCATGGATGGCGTGAACGCCGCCAAGAAAGACGCTGCAAAAACCACCTTGACCGAGGTCGATGGCGGACTTTTTGCCAACGCCGCGCCAAGCGCTGATCTTGTCAGCGATCAACGTCTCACCGTGGGTTGGGGAACTGGATTTGTCATTGCGGCTCCACCGCTTGTTGCCTTCGCTTTACTTTTATTGCGCAACAGAAGTCGTGCTGCCAAAAATAACGTTGGCATTGCGCGCGCCCGGGGCGCCGCCAAGAATGCCCAGCGACAACTTGAAAGCGCGCAGGATGTGGCGGCCATCGCGCAAATTATTCAAACTTTTATCGAGGCTCGCACCATGCGTCCCGCTGGAACCGTGACCCGCAGCGACGCCGCGAACTTTGCGCATGAGGCTGGCGCCAATACCATCACCCTGCAATCGCTTGATTCCATTCTTGCGCTTGGTGAGCGCGCGGCTTTCGCACCTCAACGCGGTGAAACAGCTCAAGCCTTGCGTACGCAAGCCGCAAAACTTGTCAGCGAATTGGATCAACTTTCGTGGCGACACCGAACCGCTTCCTTTCTTGAGGAAATCCAACTATGAGCGTCTTTGCCTACAAAAAATGGATTTCTTCATTGTCTCTGTGCGCGATCGCTTTCATCTGTTCAAACGCGCCCTGCGCCAATGATGTCGACCAGAAATTTGCCTCTGAATTGCAAAGCGCGCAGGCGGCGTATGACCAAGGCATTGAAAGCGCTCGAACAGATCCCGCCGCTGCCCAAAAATATTTCACGCAGGCCGCCAATGAGTTCGACAAAATCGCCAAGAGTGGTGTGACCAACGGTCAACTTTTATACAACCTTGGAAACGCGCAAGTGCAAGCTCAACAAATCGGCAGCGGCATTGGCTCATACCTGCAAGCGCAGCGCATCATGCCGGGCGACTCGCAGCTGCAATCCAATTTAGCCCATGCGCGCAGTTTGGTGAAAGATAGATTTGATGTCGGCGGCGGCATTTTAATGGAGGATGTTTCAGCTTGGTGGCACATGATTTCTT
>CAJACJ010000142.1 GCA_903938205.1 uncultured bacterium | reverse complement strand
GTTCCTCGGTATCAAGAAGTTCCTGGGACAGGATTTTTTTTCTCGCCACCAACATTCGATCCAATTGTCGCTCAAGAAAAAGTTCTTCCAAAATGGATGCGCCAGCGCGTTCCGCAAGTAGTGGTCGCAATTCTTCCCAAGTCACCGCGCTTCCATCCCACAACGCGGGTGGCCTGATAATGACGGGCTGTGTTGTCGCGTCAATCGTCACTGTCGCCTCGGGAGTGGTGGCTGTATTTTTTGAAACAGCAGCAGCAGAATTTTTATTCGAAGCGGTCAAAGGCGCCTTCGAGGAGGTGGCTTGTTCTGACACTGTGCCGCACGCGCATAAGAAAGTGACGGCATAGACAAGCAAAGGAACTTGTGTTGTATCTAAAATGCGTCCACGGAAGTTCCTTGTTTTTTTCTTCATAGATCGTTCCTGCATACGTGATACCCTTGTGTTCAATGTATAGCCTGCGCGCATGTTTGTTGATGAGTTCTTGCATATTTGCTGTATCAACATCAAGTTCTGTCGCAAGTGCTCAACGCATTAACATAAGCAACACCAGCGCGCCACTGTCGCGAGCATTGCAAGATGGAACTTCCAATCCTGGCGCTTTCAACAGCAAGCCCGGAGGTTCCACTCCTCTATCTCCGCCAAATCAAGCGCCTATTCCTAGCAATTCTTCATTTCAAAGCAGGGCATCAGAACCGACAAGCACAGCAACTTCAGCGCAAAATACATCCGCCGGTTCCACGTCAAGTGTGCCAGCGATGGTTCCGCATCCTCCAATGTCGCCCGTGCTAGCCAGCCTTGTGAAAGCCCGCGATCACAAACGTACTCTTTCGGATCGTGCCGTCGCATTGGTCAATGCGCAGAACGAAATCTCCAAATTGCCAATGTCTGAGCAGGTGGCTTATATCGAACTTGTCAACGCAAGCCGTCAGCGACTCATTGTCGACACATATTTATTCGACAGCGGGCAAGTTCAAAACAATATTTCCGCGAAGACCAAGTAATATTTTTCCGCCACGCAGTTCAGCCAAGTGTGGCAGGGTCTTTGATAATTCCTTCAACAAATCCAAGTTGATCTTTGGCGAAAGCCATCCGCTGCGTTTCCATCGCTCGAGCATTGGAACATCAATGATCAATGCATCGTAATTTTTGGAGAGGAAGGCGATTGTTTCCATGACTGTCATTCCGTCGCAATATTCAATCGCATTCGTGTCCCATACGCTTGACCACGTCAGTGACGCGTCGGGTTGAATCCAGAAAGGCGTGCTCCAACCAACGCTCAGTACGCGCCATTCGGGGCGCCAATGATTGATCAGTAATTCCACAGTTGCATTTTGGGCGGCCGCGGTTCGCAGGTCCGCGTCATTTGAACGCAGATCGCGCCAATCATCATCCCCTTGAAAGTAGCCATTTTGCCCTATGAAATACAGCGATCCTGGCGTGTCTGTGGTCAAATTCCAAGCCGGCAAACACGCCCAAGCCGCCAACAGCAGCAGCAAAGGAAATGTCTTGCGCGCGTCCACGGAAGTGGTCATGGCATTTTCGCGATCGGGGCTAGCAAACATGCTCGCAGTAGCAAGTCCAACTGCAAGTGAAAGCGGAACCGCCAGTGGAATTAAAAATCGACTTTGCAAGTGTGTCGCAAACATCCAACCAAGAACAATCAACGCGCATGTCAATCCCAACACCACGGCCACATGCTTTGTCGCGCTGCGCAAAGACAATGCAGCAACGCATACGACGCCTATCCACGGAAGTGGTCCCCAAAACCATTTCCATGGTTCGCCTGCATGTGGATTTTCTCCTGCGCCAAATACAAAAAGTTGATTCCATAACGCAAGGGCGCGTTGCATCAGGTCTGCTGCGCTGGCATGCGCGGCATTCCAACGCAGGCCTTGCTCACCGCTCCACCATCCTGCTCCCATGAGATTGGTGGCCAAAGGAAAGAAGGGCGCTCCGGCGTAATACCAATTGCGCGCAAGCCATGGAGTCAGTCCAATTGTCATCGCCAAAGCGCTCCATGCGAGTGATTTCCAATTTAGAAATCTACGATCTCCCCGCAGTGCGATCCATGCCAAGACCGCGGGCACAACCAGAATTATTGAACTGGCTTTGCTTCCAACCAACACGGCTATGAGCGCGCCAAGTATGAAGCCATTCCAAGGCAACGATATTGCCTTGCGTGCACAAACGTTCAAAATAGCTGCAAATGCAAGCAAAATTCCTGATTCGCTGTACGCCAGTGATCCAACCACAATCATCCAAGG
>CAJACJ010000141.1 GCA_903938205.1 uncultured bacterium | reverse complement strand
ATGTCCGTGATGCGAAAGGCGTCGGCGCTTGATCCATAACCAATCACTTCCGCAAGCGGAGTGGCTCCACGCGCAAGCGCGTGCTCAAGTTTTTCAAGAATCACCATGCCGCTGCCCTCGCCCATGACAAAGCCATCGCGGCTCATGCAGAATGGGCGGCTTGCCATTGTTGGGTCGCCTTTGAAAGTGCTCAGCGCGGTGAGGCGATTGAAACCCGTCACGCCCAGCGGATGAATCATGGTGTGCGTTCCACCCGACATCATGATGTCGGCGTCGCCGCGGCGGATCATGCTGAACGCTTCGCCAATGGCTTGCGTGCTGGCGGCGCACGCGGTTAAACAATTGGACGCGGGTCCGCGAATTCCAAACTCGCGCGCCAAGTGTGCCAGCGACATGTTTGGCTCTTGCTCAATTTCTTTCAATGCGTCCAAACGCGCAAGCGCGGCTTTGGCCCAGCGCACGCCGTCCACTTTTTGTTTGGTGGCGTCCCACGCGGAAATCAACGCGCCCGCGTAATTGTCGAAATCAAGAACGCCTTCACCGGCGCCCAAATACAACCCCACGCGCTTTGGGTCCTTGGGTGGATTTGTGTGAAAACCAGCCTGATTCCACGCTTGTCGCGCGGCGCCCAAAGCGAACTGCGCGTTGAGCGCGGTGGTGGCGTGGACTTTTGGATCGGTTAAAAAAGTTCGGTAATCAAAGTCGGGTTTCACTTCCGCGGCGAATGTTGTTGGAAATGTGCCGGCCTTGAAATGAGTGATGGGCGCCATGCCGCTTTCGGATTTCATTAAACGATCCCACACAGCGTCGACCGAGTGACCAAGACTGGTGACCCAACCCATGCCTGTGACAACCACGCGTGGCTCGCTCATGAAATCCTCCGCAGAACAATGGCGGCATTTTGTCCACCAAGACTTGTGGTGGTGACCACGATCGTGTTCAACGTGGCGTCGCGCGCGCCAATGGTTGCGCCGTCAAGGCCACCGACATTGTCGCCCGCTTTGCCACCATGAATGCGCGCGGGCAATTTTTGCGAGCGCAAACATTGCACCGCAACACCAGCGGCGACCGCTCCGAAACCCGCGCCACAATTTCCCGTGACCGTGGAAATAGTGACCAGCGGAATTTTGGAAACACGCTCGCCAAAAACTTTTCGTAATCCAGCGGCTTCGCTTGCGTCAATGCCCGGCACGCCACAGCCAAACGGAACAATGGCATCCACATCGGCGGGCTTCACGCCTGCCTCTTGCAGCGCGCACTCAATGGCCTGCGCAATTCCCGCGCCATCAACCTCGGCGCCAATGCCGACCGTGTCTTGACAAAAACTTTGGCTGGCTCCAAAACCAGCCAATTCAACCTGAATTTTGGCTCCTCGAGCGCGCGCGCTTTCCAGTTCTTCAAGCACCAAAATGGCGCCGCCCTCGCCTGCCATTCCACCGGTGGAGGTTGGATTAAACGGACGAATGATGGTGGATGGATCGTCGCTTAACGACGCAGTGGCCAAGCGCCCAGAATAAGATTGGCGCAGCACGCCCATCAAGTTGACTTTGCTTTCAACTCCGCCTGACAAGCAGCAATCAGCGGCGTCGCGACCAATCACGCGCATGCTTTCGCCGATGGACAACAACGCGCTGGCCTCACCGCAGGTGATGGTGTTTGATGGACCTTGGCAATCATGAATAATGGTGACATGGCACGCCAACATATTGGGCAGATATTTCAACATCCAAAGCGGCGTTATATTTTGCATGCCACTTGAACCCCAAGCGCCCAAATCAATTTCGCCTTCTGCAGTTTGACTTGATGCAAAGGCCACGGTTAATTCATTTTCCTCGGCGGCGATTGAACCCGCGCCAATTTGACAACCCATGCGATTGGCTGGAAGCGTGACTTTGCCATCAGCGGGCTCATGCGACTTGGTGACCAACCCCGCGTCCTTCACGGCTTCGTGCGCCGCGGCAACGGCAAGTTCAATGTCGCGCGCCATGACTTTGGTGGCTTTGCGGTAACTCTTTGGAACAAATTGTTTGATGTCCAATTGATCAGCGGGCAACTGCGCCACAAAGGGACACGAAAATCCGCTCATGTCGAATGTGTCGCACAACTTTGCCCCAGATTGCCCCAAAAGTAGCGCGTTCCACAGCGATTCCATGCCAACTCCCACCGCGGATGTGGCGCCAATTCCTGTTATGACAACGCGGCGTTTCTGAGGCATGAAGAGGCAGAATGTAACCGAATTGCGCAAGTTTGGTGGCGCTGAGTTGTATGGAGCGCTGCATCAATAGCGCTCAGCGCAATCAGTGGTCAACTCATTGGTCTAAACGTCGCGCAACCAACATGGCCATCTCCAAAGATTGCTCGTAATTCAAACGCGGATCCACGCGACTTCGATAGGACTGCGCCAATTGATCATCATTTAAACCGCGCGCGCCACCAGTGCACTCGGTGACATTCTCGCCAGTCAATTCAAAGTGCACTCCACCAAGCACGCTTGACTTCTGCTTGTGAATTTCAAACGCTTGTTCAATCTCCGACAAAATGTGAGCGAACTGTCGCGTCTTCACTTTTGCGCCAGCTTGCGGACCGCTCTGAATGGTGACCGTTTCCGTGTTTCCGTGCATTGGATCGCACACCCAGAGAACGCGCGCCTTGCTTTTAGCAACAGCGTCAATAAGCACAGGCAAACTTTTGGCAATGTCATGCGCGCCAAATCGATGGATCAGCGTGAGGCGGCCAGGCTCATTGGTTGGATTCAGCGCGTGAATAATTTCAAGCAACGTGCTTTCTTTGGTACCTGAACCAACTTTCACGCCGATTGGATTTTGCACGCCACGGAAAAATTCAATGTGCGCGTTGCCAGGCACCGCGGTGCGATATCCGATCCAAGGCATGTGCGTTGAAAGATCCCACCAACCTTGACGATGGGGAACTTGCCGCGTCTGCGCTTGCTCATATGGAAGCACCAAGCCTTCATGGCTGGTGAAAAAATCCACGCGGCGCATTTCATGCACGGGAGCGCCAGCCAAGGTCTCCATAAACCGCAGACTTTGACCTATTTCCCGCGTTATTTTCTGATATTCCAGGCGCAGTGGACTGTGCTGCACAAAGTCCAAATCCCAGTATTCCGGGTGGTGCAAATCGGCGAATCCACCGTCCACAAGCGAGCGTATGAAATTGAGAGTCAGCGCGGAACGGCTGTAGGCATCAATTAAACGATGCGGATCTGGCGTGCGCACTTGATCATGAAATTCCAAACCGTTCACCAGATCTCCGCGATAGGAATCTAATTTCATGTCGCCGCGAGTTTCAAATTCATCGCTGCGCGGCTTGGCGTATTGACCAGCGAAGCGTCCAACGCGAATCACAGGACGACCGCCGCCGTGCGTCAACACCAAACTCATTTGCAAAAGAATTTTAAGTTTCGCCGCAATGACGGGGCTGCGGCACTCGTCGAACATTTCAGCGCAATCACCCCCCTGCAATAAAAATCGCTTGCCTTCCGCGGCGTCGGCAAGTTGCGACTTCAGCGACTCAATTTCCCAACTAGTCACCAGTGGCGGCAACTGCGACAACTCTGTCAGCGCATGTTCAAGCGCAGTGGCATTGGGGTAGCGTGGTTGCTGAACAGCGGGAAAATTTTTCCAACTCTCTGGCTTCCAAGAATTGTTGTGGGCAATGGCCATGTTTCTATTTCAGCGACAAATCATTCAATGCGGGTGACAGGAATCGAACCTGCACGGGTTTAAGCCCACTGGAACCTAAATCCAGCGCGTCTGCCAGTTCCGCCACACCCGCGGCGAATGAGTTTCGAATCCTATCACCGGTTCTTGCCGCCACCGTAGGTCTTCTTGTCGATAGCATTGATTTTGTGTTTGGTTGGAAGCAAGTTACAGCACCTTTCATCGACAGAATCCACTTATGAGCCTAAGTCAAAAAGCGTCCCTTCAACTCGCACCACTCATAGCACGAATTATTTTGGCCACCATTGTTCTACCCGCGGGCTATGTTTCGATCTTTCGCACGTCCAATTTCACCAGTGAGGACGCCGCTCGCATTGAGGCCATGGGCACTCCGGTGAAAATGATTGAGAATTCCGTTGAGAAGATCAAGCCTGTGGCATGGAGCGTGAACAACTATGGCGACACTGATAAAGATGAATCGGACACGTCCAGCGCTGGCGGTCACTCCATGCGTAACCTGAATCATTTTATTCTTCGACTGGATGATTCCAAAGTTCCACAACCGCTGATCGTTGGTTGGATCTGCGCCATCGCGGAACTCGTTGGCGGAATTGTTTTATTGGCGGGCTTGTTCACGCGCTGGTTTGCGCTGCTGATTTTCATCGGTAGTGCTTTTCACATTTGGCTTATGACGTGGCCGCAAGTGCGCGGATCACTGCCATGGGATTGGCAAGTCGCAACCATGCACGCATTTGCGACAGCCTTGACGGCCGTCTTAATTTCATTCAGTCTTTTACTGACTGGCCCGGGGCGCTTCTCGCTTGACCGACTTATCTTTGCCAAGCACGACGCGGATTGATCAATGGACACACCGATTGAGAATCAAGTCATTCCCAACAGCCAAGCCACATCGCTTGCGCAATCCATTCGGAAGTTTGGAGGGCGCCCACGCGAAAACTCTACATTTCACGTTGTTTTTGCCTGGATTGCCTCGCTTGGCGCGCATGGCATTGCCGCAGGATTGGTGATTGCGGCCGCCGCGACCACCGTTGGATTAGCGCGCAAGCCAATCGCTCCGCCAACCCTTGTACTTGATTTTGAGCGCCCCGCATATGCGCCCACTGTGAATCTGATCGCCGAATCCGCGGCTAGTGGCGGCAGTGATTTCCGTCAGTCCGCGAATCTTCCCGGGAGCTCGCAAGCCAGCGACATTACTTTGACGCAATCACAAACATTGCGAAGTGAAACAGAGCAAGCCTTGATCGCGGTGCGCCAAGTGCAAGCGCCATTGTCTTTGGCGGCGCATGAGTTTGGACAATTAAACGCGGCAACAAATGCAGTCACTATTAATTTTGCGGGACTGAAAGCCAGCAACGCGCGGCGCGTGGTCTATGTGGTGGACGCAAGCGGAAGTTTGGTTGGAACTTTTCCACTGATCATTGAGGAGCTTCGTAAAAGTTTGCAGCGACTTGATCCGCGTCAAAGTTTTGGGGTGATTTTTTTCCAGCGTGGCGATGCGGTCACAGTTCCGCCAGGTGGAAATTTGCAATCGGCCACGCCTGAGCGCGTGAGTGAAACCATGAAATGGATCGAGTCCAAAATGATTCCGTCGGGTCGATCCAATCCCATCGCCGCGTTTGAGGCGGCCATGGCCATGCACCCCGAAATAATTTTTCTGCTTTCGTCCGACATCACTGGCTCTGGCGAATTTGAAATGTCGGAAATAGCCCTTCTTGCGGCGCTAGAACGCCTAAATCCAATTGACCCCGCAAGCAGTCGCCGCTTGACACGCGTCCAGTGCATTCAATTTCTTGATCCAGATCCACTTGGAACTTTGCAACGAATTGCAAAAGAACATGGTGGCGCCGAAGGATTTATCAACATCACACGAGAAGATCTAGGTCTTGACCCCCGCTAGGAGATTTATATGAAGATTCGTCATGTCACAACCGCGTTCGCCTTGCTTGTTCCAGCATCCAATTCGATCGCTCAAGGTTTTGGGAGCATTTTCTTTGTGATCATGGAGACAAGTCCAGATGGCTCCAGTCGAATTGAATGGGTTGGTAGTTGCATGATTTGGCTGCTCATCACCATGAGCATGGCGAACATATATCTCATTTCCACTTTATGGGTGCGCAACAAGCGACAGAGAATGTTGCCTTTGGCATTCGCCAATGAAATGGATAAGTTGCTTGACGAAGGACATCATGTGGAGGTGGTTGAATTGGCGGCGGCAGAGTCAAGCGACTACAGCGCCATACTGAGCGCGGCGCTTCGACAGGCGCCATCGGGACATGCAAGCATGGTGCGCGCCGCCGAGCAAGCTGGCGAAGAAGCCGCCGTGAAACGATTTCGCAAATTGGAGCCGCTGAATGTTCTAGGACAAGTCAGCCCCATGATTGGTCTTTTAGGCACGGTTTACGGCGTAATCATGGCTTTTCAAACCATCGCACGAACTGGCGGAAACGCTGATCCCGTCACGCTTGCCGCTGGAATTGGAACCGCGTTGGTAGCAACCTTTTGGGGATTGCTTATCGCCATTCCCGCGCTTGGCGCGTACGCCACCATGCGTAACGCGGTTGACGCGGCCACGTTGGAGTCCGTGCGTCGCGTGGACACATCCCTGAATCGATTCGCGCCTGGTCAGTCGCGCTCCATTTCACCAGCTGCCTTTCGCGCATCGCCAACGGCGGAAGTTGTTCGATGAGAAGCATGCTCACTCGCGGACCCGCGAAGATAGAAGCGGTGATTACTCCATTGATCGACATCGCAATGCTGCTTGTGGTTTTTTTCGCGCTTGTCTCGCAAATTGGAATCGCGGATTTTGTAAAGCTGAATCTGCCCAAGCCTTCGCCGACCGCCGCAGTTCCTGCCCGCAACGAATCGCGCATCGTCATCAATGCGATCGCCAACCAAGATGGAAATGTTACCTCATGGCGATTTTCAGGAGAAGATTTTGACGTCAACCCAAGTGGACTGCAATCGCTAAGCAAAGCCGTCACAGCCGCCATACGCGCCAACCCTGCCGCGCAAGTCCATTTGCGCGCGGATGCCAATGTAAAATACACCTATATTTCCCCTGTTTTAGATCAAGTTGGCAAAGCCGCTGCGACAGCAATTCCTGGCCATGTTGTGAAATTACGGCTTGCCGTGCAACCGGAGCATCGTGGTGGCTGAAGCTGCTTCCATTGCCGCAGCACTTGATGCACTTGCCCGTGGTCAGGGGCCAGTTGAAACTTATTCCTATTCCACTGATGACGTGCTTGCCAACAGGCGCGCGGCGCGACGAGCCAAGCGAGGTATTTCACTGAATGTGATTCCAATGATCGATGTCACATTTTTCTTGCTTGTGTTCTTTGTGTGCGCCAATAAAACTTTGGATCGCGAAGAATTGTTGCGCACGGATTTAAGTCAACGCGGTGTTGCCATGGTGAATCCAACCGCGCTCACTTTGGATGAGCCCCCGCTTCGCATTGAGTTGTTTCGCAAAGACAATCAAACCATAATCAAGGTGTTGGCTCCAATGGCGCAACCAGAATCGTTTGAACAACTGACGGAGGTATTCAATTCCAAACGCTATTCACCAGAGAATCCAAATGGACTTTTTCCAAGTGACCACCCACTTGAGTTGGCGCCCGCGAAAGAAGTTCCATGGGAGGACGCTGTGGCCGCGTTCAACGGTCTTGTGCGCGCTGGCTACCAACAGATTCACTTCGCGGAGCCGCAATGAGTTGTGTGAAATATTCATTTTTGGCTTTATTTATAAGCATTTCCGCGCACGGAGCCGCGCAAGACACAAAGCCACAACCCGCCAATGCAGCGGCGCAAACCGCCAGTGATTCTTCCGCCTCCGCACTTGAGAGCATTGCTAATTTAAAGCAGCGTGTGAAACTTGCTCCAACAGAGGCTTTACAACGCAGCGCCGCGGAGGAACTCCTTGCAGTGCGTCGCGGGCTTTTGGCCACAAATAAAAGTGATTCGCGCTGGCCAATCTGGTTGGCCGATCACGCGGAAGATTGCTTCACGGTGGCGCTTCCCGCGGGTGACGATGTGGACCGAGTCATCTTTGGAATCGCTGGCCCCGAAGCGCGTCGCAGAGTGCGCGAACTTTCGCGCGAAATGTTGTTGGCCGCGGAGGACGCCGATGCATCATCCCTTGTGGTGATTGAGCGCAAGGGACCCGACCGACCCACGCCACAAATCATTGCGCAACTTGAGCAGGTTGAACGCGCGCGACGAATTCCACTATTAAGATCACTGGCGGAAATATTGAACACCGAAACCGCCGAGTACGACTCGCAAAAGCGTCGAGCCATGGCGGAAACGGCGCTCTTACGACTAGACGCGCTTGTGACCGAACTAGACGACCGAACCACAAGCATTGTGAGCCGCTACGGTGGCTTGGCCGCGGCGCGCTTGGGTGACGAGTTGCGAGCTAATAAATATCTTTCACTTTCAAGGCAAAAAGCCGCAAATGATGAAGCTTTAGTCACGCTTGCCGATTTGGCTTCGTTGAGAGCGGCGGGTTTACTGCGCGGCCCCAACCAAGCTGCCGATGCGGCGACTGTTTTAGAAGGCACTGGTTCAATCACTCGTCAACTAGCCATTGCGGAGTTGCTCTGTCGCCTGCGCAAACAAGCCATGGGTGAGTTGGCCGCGGATTCGCCAACCACACAACGCGTTTGGACGGCACCCTTGGCCGATGTGCTGCGCCATAGTTCCACAAAAGATATTTCGTCCACGCGCGACGCCGTGCTTGCCAAACTGGCTTCAATTGAGCGCGACGGAACACCACTTCCTGAACGAGACCCAATGTGCATGATCGCTTCAGCGGATCAAGCGATTGATCGAGGTGAATTAATTAACGATCGAATGAGCCAGTTGCAAGCATTGACTACCGATCCAGCGGTGCTTGGCGTCATGCAGGCCGCCGCCTTGCGGACATTAACGCGTATGGATCTTGCAGCTGATCACTGGAGCGACGCCGCCGACCGATCCATTCGGCTTGCCAACGAACATGCCGCCGACGCGGCAAGTCCCGCCGCCATTGCGCTTGCAATTCGCGTGAGCTGGGAGCTGGACAAGGGAGCCGACGGGCAAGATGCCGTGGCACGAAATCGCTTGGAAAAGGCTGTGAATTTGGGTGCATCTACATTTCCAGATCATGCGGAATTTGGACTGTGGCAATTGGAAAGACAAACTCTTGCCACGGAGGCGCTGGCTGAAAAACGTACTTGCTCTCTTGAAAATTCCGCGCCCACCGCCAGCTTTGATGCAAATACCTCAACCGTCAAGGAAATGAAAGATCGATTGAACGCGGCGCAGGCGTGGATTGAAGTTGAAGACGGCCACTATCAAGCTGCATTGGATTGCCTTGCGCGAAGTAGTGGTGAAACGCTTGGCCCCACTGCGTCAGCGCGTCGATTATCCGCAAAAATTTCTGCGACCACGGCATTGGCTAAAGATATTTCCAATGACCAAGAGTTGATTGCCGCCAACCAAAAAAATCCAGGGCTAGTCGCGGGCCTGACAGCAAGAAGATTGCACGCCTTGATGCCCAAGGAACGTTGGACGGCGGTCATGCCAGCTTTCAATACAACTCTTTCCGCAACTGCGGTGTCGCTTATGAATACGCTCAGTATGAGCAACTCAACAGACGCGGTGGCTTGGCTTGACCTAGCAGATTTACTGCGTTTTGCAGGTGAATTTGATCAATCATGTAAAGCCTATGACAAGTCGCTTGTGTTCAAACCCAATTCCAAAGAAGCATTGCTTGGCAAAGCTGAATGTTTATTCGCTCGTAATAATGACGCGTCGCTTGGCGAAGCCATGTCTATTTACAAACAACTACTCGCTGGTCAGGAGTATGAACCAAATCCCGCGCAACGCGACCAGGCGTGGTGGCTTTGCCAGTTGCGTCAATTAGAAATTTTGCGCGCGGCAAAGAGATGGGATGAACGCGCAACCATGCGGGCGGCCCGCTTGAAAGCGCTTGATGACACGCTTGGCTCACCAGAGTTTGCAAGTGCCTTCGCCAAAGTTTTGAATTCTTAAAACCAAAAGCGATGTGCTTCATCACACACGTGCGCTCGCTCATCCCTTGGTGAGATCTAGAGAGAAGCTGTGTTCGCAATCTTCATTGCGTTCAATGTCGCCACGACATCGGCAAGCGGCACAACGCGTTGTCCACCACCATCAAGGTCTTTAATGGCAACGGCGCCATCGGCCATTTCCGCACCCAGAATGAGCGCGGCACGTGAGCGGTACTTGCCCGCTTCACTCAGCAATTTTCCCACGTTTTTGGTGGCTTTCCACGAATGCCGCGCATGCAAACCCGCGCGACGGATTTGCATGACCAACTTGGGCAATTCCTTTTCGGAAGCGTCGCTTCCATCGGAAATTAAAAACACATCGGGCCGCGGCAAAAGTTCCCCGCCATCTTTTGGCAGCAGTCCTTTATCAGCCAACACAAGTCCAAGCACGACATCGCCCATTCCAAAACCAATTGCCGGCATTTTTGGTCCGCCAAACAATTCAACGAGTCCGTCATAGCGGCCGCCACCAGCGATGGCACGCTCTTTGCCAGCGCACTCGTGCACTTCAAAAACGGTGCCGGTGTAGTACGCAAGTCCGCGCACAATTCCAAAATCCCATTGGCACCAATCCGACAAGCCAATTGAATTTAATTTCTCGGACAACTCCGCAAGTGGCGCAAGCACATCGGCGCCTACGCCAAGAGATGCCGCGACATCCTTCATGCTTGCCGATACTGGAAGTTTAGTTCCCGCAATGGCGGCGAATCCTTTCTGGGCCGCGTCATCAAGTCCAAGTTTCACCGCGCGTGTTTGAAATTCTTCAGGCGACAATTTGTCGCGGCGATCAAGCAATTCAAAGGCTTCACCAATGTGATCCACCGCCACGCCCGCGGCGGTTAACACGGCCGCAGAAGCGCCGCGATGCGCCAATCGAAAACGCACATCTGTGGGCTTTAAACCAAGCCTTTCAAGAGCCAATGCGGCGCACGCGATCACATCGCAATCAGCCGCGGCGCCTTCGCTTCCAAGCAAGTCCACGTTCCACTGCACAAACTCGCGCAACCTTCCACGCTGTGGACGCTCCGCACGAAAATGCAGTGGTATGGCGAACCACTTGGTTGGTACGGACAATGTTCCCGCGCGCGCGGCGGCCATGCGCGCCAATGTTGGCGTGAACTCGGGGCGCAACGCGTAATCATCGCTGCCACCAGCTCGGCGAAATGAGAAAAGTTCGCTGACAATTCCCGGACCACTCTTGGCGGTGAACAAGGACAAGTGTTCAAAGGTGGGACCTTCGATCTCATCAAAGCCACAATCCACGCTGGCCT
>CAJACJ010000140.1 GCA_903938205.1 uncultured bacterium | reverse complement strand
TGCAATCAGGCGCTTGGGTGCAAGTGGCTGATGACAAGGGACGACTTGAGCAGCAATATCACGCCGCGCGAATTGACCCCGAGCCTGACAAGTGGTTGCGCATGGAAGCCCCCCAAGCCGTGATGTTTCCTTCCGGTGGTCGCATGGTCACCATGAGTGCCGATCATGGACGCATGCGTGTTCCCAAGCGCGCGCTTGAAAGCGGACAACTTGAAGGACATGTGGTGATTCAGGTTTTCAAACCAGTGAATGGCCGCGAGATTGATCTTGCAAAAGATCAACCGGCCATCATTATCAACGCGCCTGAAGCCACATTTGACAGCGTGCTTGGTGAAATTCGTTGCGACAAATCTGTGAAGGTGGTGACGGAAGCGCTGCGTTTTGAGGGCGAAGGCTTGACCATGTTGTTGACCGAGGATGGAAAAGGGATAGAGCGGTTGACGGTTGAACGTCCATTGAGCGCTATTGAAATTGAGCGGGTGGCAAGCACACAAAGTTCCCAGCCAAGCGCGCCTGCTGCAAATACCACGGCGCCACCAATAGTGGCCAGCGCAAATACGCCTGCAATTCCCGCTGTTGTGGCGGTGTCCACGCCAAGCACGAAGGACGCGAATGCAACTGGGCCAACAAAATCGGCCGCGGCCAAAGCTGACGTAAAGGCGCCCGCGGCATCCACAGCGGCCAAGCGTTTTTACAAACTTATTTTAGAGAATGATGTTCGCGTGTTGCGAACATCAACCGAAGGCAACACGCAAATCAATGGTGATCGCTTGGCGATTGTGTTCAGCATGGAAAGCGACGCGGTTGGTCAAAATATGACGCGCGCATTTCCAGCGCACATTGTCCAGCCATCCAATGTCCATTTGTCATCCGCGGTTGACTGGCGCGTATCCCCGTTGCTGTTGGCCATGGCCGCGCCCGCCGCACAGCCGGATCACATTCAAATTCAATATCGCGGACGTTTGGTCATGACCGTTGTGACCGATGCCGCGGATCAATTACCCAACGCGGATGATGTCAGATTGGACATAGAAGGAATGCCCGCCAAGTTGTATGACGAAAAAAGTCAGGCGCGCATTGATTGCGGACGCATGCGTTATCAAACTGGAATTGAAAGCGTTTCGTTGCGTGGCTATGGCGATAAACCATTTTTATTGGTGAGTCCGCGCTTGGATTTGGAGGGTCAAGCTTTTGATCTTGCGCGCAAGTCTGGTCAAGGACATTTGGAAGGCGCCGGGCGAATGCGAATTGGAAGTGGCGACGCCGCGGTTTCTGCCATGGCCGCGGCGCCAAACTTGGCGCAAGAGGCGATTCAAAGTGGCGATGCTTCCAACGCCGTTGTGGGCCCGCCTGATTTGGGAGCGAGCGCGCGCACGGTTCGCATTCAATGGAAAAAGTCGGTCGATTTGGAATTTGAGCCGGGAGAAAATGCAAACAAACTGTACAAGGCGGATTTCTACGGCGATGTGAACGCCGACGCCGAGGAAGTTCGCATGGTGGCGCAGCGGCTCTTGGTGGATTGTTTCAAAACCGGAAAAGGTTCCGCGGTTGAGCGCATTCTTGCCGACGGCGGCGCCATGGCCATTCGTCAGCCTGAAGGTTCAAGTTTG
>CAJACJ010000139.1 GCA_903938205.1 uncultured bacterium | reverse complement strand
TGGGTGACTGTCATTGCGAACAAAGCCATGGATTCAAACCGCCTTGCTTTAACCCAAGTGACCGAGGCAGAGATTATTCAGCAGTTGGGAACTAATTTTAGCCAGTTCTTGTCTGCGCCATGTCAGACTTTGTCTTTGGCGACTACTCAAAATGAGAATGTGGCCGGGGTTCTCTATATCAGTCTCAAGACCAACGAATCCTTCTTGATTGGTTTCGGTTTCCAGCCCAATAAGGACTACACAGTTCGACTGAATCTCAAAGATGGCTCAAGTGTGCAAATGGGCAAGTTGATCGGTGGCAGCAAGATCACAGGCGGATTGTTGTTCGCCATGGATATGAGCCAAATGAAGTCCATTGAAGTGGTTGACGAGAAGAATGAAATTGTGTTGCGAACGCTGTGACCTGGTACTCGTTCTGAAAACGAATTGAAATTGCAAGCCGAGCATTCAATGAATTTGAATGCTCGGCTTTCTTTTTGCCATGCGTTACCTTGTAGGCATGGTGATTTGGTTCAATGGTTCATTTCTTGGCTCCGACGACGCAAAGCTTTCGCCGCTTGACGCGGGCTTGCAACATGGAGTGGGGCTGTTCGAAACTTTGCAAGCACGCAATGGCCATGTGTTTCGCCTGCAAGATCATTTGCAGCGCTTGCGCCGCAGCGCCACCGAACTTGAGTTGATGAGTTCGCTGCATATCGAACCTTTGACGGAAGCTGTTGGAGAAGTGGTGAAGAAGTGGGGCGACAGCGACGCGCGGATTCGTATTACGTTGACCGGCGGGGTGGTCAACATGTTGCGCGCCGTGCGTGAAGCAACGCCAGATGACAAACAAGAAGCGGCCGCGCCAGCACCAGTGCGCACAGATCCAACATTGTTGATCGTGGCCAGTGCGGCCACGCCATTTCCTGCGGAGTTGTTTCAGCGCGGTGTGGGTGTGATGGTGTCGGATCAGAGGGTTTCCAATTCCGATCGCTTTGCGGCGCACAAAACGTTGGCGTACTGGCCGCGCCTATTTGCATTGCGACAGGCGGCGCGCGCTGGCGCCAGCGAGTCGTTGTGGTTTGACACGCGCGGACAGTTGGCCTGCGGTTGCACCAGCAATGTTTTTCTTGTGAAGGCGGGTGAACTTATGACGCCTCCATCAGGTGATGAGGACAATACAAGTCCGGTGTTGCCAGGAATTGCCCGCAAGACCGTGATGGAGATTGCGCAAGCCCAAGGCGTGCAGGTGCGGCGCAAGGCAATTTTGATAGACGATGTGTTGGCCGCGGACGAATGTTTTTTAACCAACGCCGCGTGGGGCGTCCTGCCCGTGGTGCGCGTTGAAAAAGCCACTATTGGCGCAGGAAAACCAGGTGATTTGACGGGGCGCCTTCGCCAAGGATGGTTGCAGTTGGTGGCGCAGCAGTGTCCGGCGCAAGCGCGGTGAGCGTGCAATTGTGGACAACCTGACGAATTTTGGATGGGGGGTGGAAGGTGATTACTATTGCTTTGTTCGCAGATCAATACTTGAAGAGGAGCTTCAGTGCCCGACGATATTCACGCCACGGAAAGGCCGCAGTTTGTTCACCTTCACTTGCATAGCGAGTACAGCTTGCTTGATGGTGGCAATCGCATGGAGCGCTTGGTTGAGCGTGTGAAGGAATTGGGAATGGACGCCGTGGCGTTGACCGATCACGGCAACTTGCATGGTGCCGTTGAATTTTACAACGCGGCGCGTGAAGTTGGCGTGAAACCAATTTTAGGAATAGAGGCATATGTCGCGCTGGGCGAGCGTGGTGATCGCACGCACACTGGCGTGAAGGACGGTGGATTTCATCTTGTGTTGCTGGCGGAAAATTTGACGGGGTGGCGCAACTTGATGAAGTTAAGTTCGGACGCGTATCTGAATGGTTTTTATTACAAGCCGCGCATGGACAAAAGCACGTTGGAGAAATGGGGAGAGGGCATCATCGCCATCAACGGCCACTTGGGTTCAAGCATTGCCTATCACTTGAGTTTGTTCGCGCAGAATCAAGACGAGAAGCATTGGCAAGACGCGCGCGCCGAGGCGGTATGGCACGCAAAAACATTTGTGAAAAATGAGCGCGGTGAGCCGCGTTTTTATATTGAAATGCAGCGCCACAATGAGGATCAGTGGCGCATTGATCCTCTGCTGCAGAAGTTGGCCAAAGAGTTGAAATTGCCTGTTGTGTGCGACAATGACGCTCATTTTTTGCGCCAAGAAGATCACGACACGCACGACACGCTGTGTTGCATCAGCATGGGCAAGAACAAGGACACGCCGGATCGCATGAAGTATCCGGAGCAGTTGTATGTGAAGAGTCCAGAGGAAATGGCCACGTTGTTTTCAGATGTTCCCGAGTCGCTGCAGAACGCGTGCGCTATTGCGGCGCGTTGCAATGTGGAGTTGCCACATGGCGAAAGTCATGCGCCGATTGTGCGCGTGAAAAAAAATAAACAGAAAAAGAGTTCCGCAAAACTTGATCCAACGGAAGTGTTCAAGGAATTTTGTTGCGCGTATGAATTGCAACCGTTCGACGCCACCAACGCCTCGGACAAGGATCGCGCGGCGGCAAAAAAGGAGTGCGACCAAGCGCTATATGAATTAGCGGAGGCGGGCTTGGTGTGGCGTTACGGCGTGGATGGAATCACCGACACCATTCGCGCGCGCTTTGAGCGCGAGTTGAGCATTCTGGCCAACAAAAGTATCTCCGCGTATTTTCTCATTGTGTGGGACTTTGTGAATTGGGCGCGGCAGCAGGGAATTCCGGCCATTGCCAGAGGCAGCGGAGTGGGCACCATGGTTGGATTTGTACTGGGGCTTTCCAACGCGTGTCCCGAGCAATTTGGGCTTCTTTTTGAGCGTTTCACTGATCCAGATCGTAATGAATATCCCGACATTGACGTGGACATTTGCCAGGACGGCCGCGCCAAAGTGCTGGAGTATGTGCGCCAAAAATATGGACATGTGGCGCAGATCATCACCTTTGGAAGATTGAAGGCCAAGGCCGCTGTGAAAGATGTCGCGCGTGTGATGGGTTTGACTCCGACCGATGGTCAGCGGCTTTCCAATTTGGTGCCACAAGAATTGAACATCACGCTTGCGGAGGCGATTGATCGCGAACCTGAATTGCAAAATGCAATGAGGGCTGATCCGTTGATTGCCAAAGTGTTGGAACATGCGCTGGCGCTTGAAGGTCACGCGCGCAACGCCAGCATTCACGCCGCGGGCGTGGTCATTGCCACGCGACCGTTGGATGAGATTGTTCCGCTGTGCCGCGCCACGAGCGCTGGTGAGGAAGTTGTCACTCAATGGGACGGGCCAACGTGCGAACAAGCCGGCTTGTTGAAAATGGATTTTCTGGGTCTGCGCACGCTGACCACCATTGAGCGTTGTCGCACTATGATTCGCAGTGGTTTGGATGAGAACGCAATTTGGAGCGCAGTTGGCCGCACGGTGGGCGATGGCGGACCGCATCCGATTGATCTTGATCGCATTCCCACAAATGACCAGCGCGTGTTGTCACTGTTTCGACGCGGCGACACCATGGGTATTTTCCAGTTTGAATCTGGCGGAATGCGCAAGCTGTTGGTGGACATGCAGCCCGACCGTTTAGAGGATTTAATCGCGGCAAATGCCTTGTTTCGACCTGGTCCGATGGATCTGATTCCGGATTTCAACTCGCGCAAAAACAAGCGCCAGCCCGTGCCCAAGTTGCATGATGTGGTGGATCGATTGACCGCCGAAACCTACGGCATCATGGTGTATCAAGAGCAGGTCATGCAGGTGCTGCATCAGCTTGGCGGAATTCCGCTGCGCGCCGCGTACACCATTATCAAGGCGATCAGTAAAAAGAAAACCGATGTGATTGAATCCGCGCGCGCGGAATTTGTCGCGGGCTCCGTCACGCGCGGAGTGGATGCGCAAGACGCGGCGAATTTGTTTGATTTGATTTTGCGCTTCGCAGGCTACGGTTTTAACAAGAGCCACTCAACGGGGTACGCCATTGTCGCGTATCAAACTGCGTATTTAAAAACGTTCTATCCCGCGTTCTACATGGCGGCGGTGCTGAGTTTGGAAAGTCAGGCGCGC
>CAJACJ010000138.1 GCA_903938205.1 uncultured bacterium | reverse complement strand
GCGCAATAACATTCCTGTGGTGGTCACTCCGCATGCGCAACTTATGCCGTTCACCATGGCGCGCAATGCGCTGCAAAAAAATATCTATGACACATTCGTCGAGCGGCCCCTGCTCGCGCGTGCCAACGCCGTGCATTTTGTGAGCCACGTGGAACGCAACGACAGCGCGTACGCAAATATCACCGCCAACAAATCAGCGGTCGTTCCCATTGGCATGAACCGCGCGCAGTGGATTGATGTGGCGCCGCAAACTATTGACGCGCTCAACAATGCGCACCCACTGATCGCGTTCTTTGGCTACCTCTCCTATCGCAAGGGTCTTGATCTTTTAATTGATGCCCTGCCAGCCATTCTTGCGCGCCAACCCAATGCGCGTCTGGTGATCGCGGGTGGTGATCCAGACAACATTTCGCCTGAACTGCAACAACGCGCCAACGCACTGGGTGTTTCAAACAACATCACTTGGTTGCCCAACATCACGCGCGCGCAAGCTCGCTGGTTGCTAGAACGCGCCGATTGTTTCGCGCTGCCTTCGCGCGCGGAAAGTTTTTCAATTGGCATTCTGGAGGCGCTCTCACTTGGAACTCCCGTGGTGGCTTCGCGCGAATCAACTTGGGACACACTCCAGCAGCAAGGCTTTGGTTTCAACTGCTCGCTCACGGCGCCCTCCGTTGCGCAATGCATTTTGCAAGTACTTGATACAGACCGCGCCATTCGCCAACAGCAACGCGCGGCTATTGCGGCGCGCATTCAGAGCGAGTTCACGTGGGATATTTGCGGCGCAAAGATGATGAATCTGTATCAGCAACTTCTTGCGCAATAAGCATCCAACCTGCAATCAGCAGCCCGATCAAGCACGACAGCACTGAATAAATCATCCAGGTTTTAAACAGCGCGAATGACAGCATGAATGGAATGCCTGTGTAACACACCAATCGATAAGGAAGCAAGGGCGCAAGCACAAGCACGCCTTCCCCCACGATCAAGCACTTGGAGATCCACTGAAACCAAATTCGAATTGTGGCCTCATCAAAGTGCGCGCGAACCCAACTTGCGGCAAGCCCCTGCTTCTGCTCCATAAACATGTCGGCCAAGACTTGGCCGCTCCAATATTCAGAGGTCAACTTTCCAACAAAGCCGCCGCAAAATTGAATGGCGATCACGCATAGCGCCAACGAGCGCGCATGCAGGAAAAATTCGCAGTCGCGTCGGCGCATGGACAATGTAAACCACACAAGCCACGCGCCCACCCAAAATGAAGTTTCAAATGTCGCGTCGTTGGCGCTGTCTTGGTGCAGCAACAGCAACACGGACGACACGGACAGAACAATGGCTGCCAAACAAAACCACACTTGCCGCCGCGACACAAACACGGGCAACGCCAACAACGGCAGCAGATACGCAACTTGCGCCACCAACGCGGATCGAAAGAACTCAGGAAAAAAATCATTGACCATTGGGTGGCTGACCAACGTCTTAAAAAAATATTCCAGAAATAAAACACACTTGCTCGTCCACCCTACAAGCCACAATGCCACCACAATTCTGGCGGCCACAATCGAGCGCTCAGGAAGCGCGTCAACGCTGGGCAGGCTCATCGGTTGTTCCTATTTGCATATGAATGACATTTCCTTCACAGGTCAGCACGCACGGAGTCATCCACTCGCGCCCGCGGTAACTGGTCAACGCGTACAAATGCAGCGGCTGATCCGAAATCAAGCGCTGACGATCCGTGTCCAAATACATTGGATGAAAAGAATAATGATTCACCGTCATGGTTCGCACGGGCGCCAATTCTTGCGCCGCGTCAAGCTCATGTAGTGGCGCGTACGAAATAACAAGGCGATTGTGAAAGCTGTACATGGATGGAACAAACTGATCCGCCGCCCACGCCGCAAACGGATGCAATGCAAAATGCAACTTGCGCACTTGCATATTTTGCACCGCGACAGAAAATGGCAGACACGCCAAGAAAATAAAAATCGCCGCAAACACGGCGTAGGCAATACAAACCGCGGAGTCTTTGCTCCAGCGAAGCGCGCGCAACGATTGAATCAGTGGTGGCAAGAACATGATTGCTTTCAATGAGCCGCATTCACCAACTTGGTGCACATCGCATGCAAGACCGGTATCAACGCTTGAAATCTCCTTGTCATGAGTGTCTTTGGTCTCACGCGCGGCGCTGACTTGCTCGTTGAAAACAACCTTGTCATTTGCATCACGCACATCATGTCAGAAATTTCAGCGCTCCGCCGATCTCGCTACGCTTAGCCACCCATGACAGACACCACCATCTATCACGCCATGCTTGTCGGCGCATCCATGGGCATTGCAATTTGCGCAAGTCCAGAAATTCTTATTTTGGGTTTGCTTATGGCCGCCAATCGCGCGGCACCGCGGCGCAATACCGCGCTCTTTTTCATTGGCGGGTTCATTGGCCTCAGTGCCCTTCTGATCTTGGGCGCGTCGCTCACTCCATCCGATCCGACGGGGCCAATCCAGCCTTCCATGCATCGCTTCATTGTCAAAGCCACCTTCGGCACCGCGCTCATTGCGCTGGGAACGTTCCGCGCGTGGCAATATTTTTTTGGCGCCGCGCCTGAGCCAAAGAAGCCCAATGAAAAACAATCGCATATTAAAAATCTTCTTGATGTTCTGTTTCCATCGCTCTCAGAACGGCCAATCGCACGCCGCCAAATGGGTCTGCATTATTTCCTAAGCTCATTGATGATTGGATTTATCAGCACGGCCCTAAACCCAAAAATGATTCCCTTCGCAATGCTGGTCGGTCATGAACTTGCTTTGGAGCGCGCCTACACAACGCGAACACTGTGCCTGCTCACATTCGCCTCGCTTGCAATATTGCCTTGGATATTCCCGCTGGGCTTGAGCATTTTCACGCCGGGCGCGGCTCCCCAGATGAGAAGTTGGCTTACAAAATTCATGGAGAAAAATGGGCGCTGGATAATCGCGTTGATCTGTCTTGGATTTGGCGCGCACATGTACAAAGGCGCCTTTGACATGTGGCCGGGCTAATGGCCATTGCATTTTTGCACTCGCCGCTCTCACCGCATGCGCCGCGCGTCATGCGCCGCAGCAAGCGCCCGCCACGAATCATCAAAGGCAAACTCGTAGTTTTTCCAGCGACCAATGGAGCCGCGATTGATCGGTTGCTTCACCTGCGCATGACTGAGCGTGAACACCGCGCGCGCGTTGCGCTCTGGACTCAACACGCCGGGCTCCATTTGTAAACCAAGTCGCTCCAGACAACGGCTCGCATGTCCCGCGGGGTCCGCCACCAAATCCTCATACACAACCTGTTCGTGCGCAATACCCAACACGCTCAAAGCCTGCGGCAAAATTGAACGCTCCGCCTCTATCACCGTCCGCAACGATTGCATGCTTGAGGTCCAACCATCACTAATGGGATGAAAGAACGAAAGAAAAGTGCTAATAGCCATGTCGCGCGGATCACGCGCCACATGAAAGCACACCGTGCCCGGCAGAATTGCCGCGATCACGGGCAATCTAGACCACGCCCGCAAATTTTTATCAAACGCCCACTCGGTGCCGGCGCGCTTAAATTTATTGGCTCCGTTGAAGTACTCCAATTGCATGGCCTTGGCCAACTCCCGCGGCAACATGCCAATACTTTGCATTGTAAAACCGGCTGAAATTACCCCATCGGCAATATGTTGAACGCCGTCGTACTCACCAATGGCGCCAATGTGTGAATGCGCGTCAAGCATTTGCTCCAGCAATGTCGTTCCACTTCTAGGCAGGGCAACCACCATTGCGACACCCTTGTGCGTGTCGGCACGGGGCGTGAACCACGGCGCGCCCTTCTTCAGCAACTCCGCCTGTTGACGAACTCCCCTCAACAAACCTTCAAGATCAAACGCGGGCGTTGACTCTTTATGAATTTTTGTAGCCACATCAAACGCTTCCCGGTAACGCCCCGCTTTGTCCAACAATTGAACCGCGTCAAAACCAGCAATGCGCT